>QHYA01000152.1 GCA_003223995.1 Acidobacteriota bacterium
AGGTCCTCAAGGCGCTGGCGGCGGCCGGGATCGGCTCGGTCGTGTTCGCCCGGGCCTTGGATGCGCTGGCCGAGGAGCAGGCGAGCGTGACGCCCGAGATGATCGCAAAGGCGGAATGGATCAGCGGCCTTCAACTGACCGACCCTCAAAGGCGCCTCCTGGCGGACAAGCTGAAGGCTTCGCTCGCAGACTACGCCAAGCTCAGGGCCGTCTCGATCGACAACGCCGTTCCCCCGGCGCTCCGCTTCCACACCTCTGCGGCGCCGGAGGGTGGCAGAGAGCTTCCTCACGGTTTGGTCCGGACCGTCCCCGCCACCGCGATCTCCCGCCCGGAGGCCGAGGAAGACCTCGCCTTCGCCCCTGTGGCCCGGCTTTCCGAGCTGCTGCGGACGCGGCAGGTCTCATCGGTCGAGCTGACCCGGCTCTATCTCGACCGGCTCCACCGGTTCGACCCACTCCTCGCCTGTGTCATCACCTACACCGATGACCTGGCTTTGCGCCAGGCGGAGCAGGCCGACAGGGAGATGGCCTCCGGCCGCTGGCGGGGTCCTCTTCACGGGATCCCCTGGGGGGCCAAGGACCTGCTGGCGGTCCCGGGCTATCCGACCACGTGGGGGGCGAATCCTTTCAAAAACCAGGTCCGTCCCGAGAAGGCGACGGTCGTTTCGCGCCTCGAGGAAGCGGGCGCTGTGCTGGTGGCCAAGACGACGGTCGGCGAGCTGGCCTGGGGAGATGTCTGGTTCGGCGGCATGACCAAGAACCCCTGGAAGCCGGACCAGGGCTCGAGCGGCTCCTCGGCCGGCTCGGCCGCTGCAACTGCGGCCGGCCTTCTCGGGTTCGCGATCGGCACGGAAACCTGGGGAAGCATCATCTCTCCCTGCACGCGTTGCGGGGTCAGCGGTCTGAGGCCGACCTTTGGCCGCGTCAGCCGCTACGGGGCGATGGCGCTGGCCTGGAGCATGGACAAGATCGGCCCGATCGCCCGCACCGTCGAGGACCTTGCTCTTGTCTTCGGCGCCATCCACGGTGCCGATGGCAGGGACTTTCACATCGTGGACCATCCATTCGATTGGCCGCCCATGAAAAACCCGAGCGCTCTGAAGGTGGGATTCGCGCAGGCGCTCTTCGAGGCGGATTACACGAAGGAGGCCGAGAAGGAAGAGGAAAAGCCCGGACTGAAGGAATGGCAGGAGATCGACCGGCAGACGCTGAAGACGCTTGGCGAGATGGGGGTCAAGCTCGTCCCCGTCAAGCTCCCCGAGGACTATCCGATCGGCTCGCTCTCGCTGATCCTCACGGCCGAGGCTTCGACCGCTTTCGACGATCTGACCCGGACTGGACGCGATCAGCTCCTGGCGCGGCAGGAGGCCGACGCCTGGCCGACCGTCTTCCGCCAGGGGCAGTTGATCCCTGCCGTGGAGTATCTGCGGGCGAATCGGATTCGGACCTTGGTGATGCGAGAGATGGACCGGATCCTGTCGGAGATCGACGTGTACGTCGCTCCATCCTTCGTCGGAGACAACCTTCTCATGACGAACCTCACGGGTCATCCGGCCGTCGTTGTGCCCAACGGTTTCCGCCAGTCCGACGGCACGCCGACGAGCATCACCTTCATGGGCAGACTCTTCGGGGAGACCGAAGCGCTGGCTCTGGCCCGCGCGTATCAGGAAACGACGGGATTCCACTTGCGACGGCCTCCTTTGGGAAAACCAAAGGGTAACGTTTGAAACGGCCCGCCGAGGCCGCGGTGGAACGCCTGCCAGAAGCGCGGAATTCTGCTCCCCTCCCCCTTGCCAAATGCCCTGCCGGCTGATGAGATTGAGCGTATAAGTGTGTTGTTCTTCCGCCGCCTTCCCCGGGGAGAGCGGAAGCTTTGGGGGAAAAAAATGAATCGTCGCGTCAAGCCGCGCCGGGCGTTGCCCGTGCGCTTCATGACCACCCTCGTCCTGACGCTCGTCCTCTGCTTCAGCCCCGCCTCCCGTGCAGACGTCGCCTCTGGAGACATCAAGGACAGGTCCCTGCCGAGGCGCCCCTGGTGGCCCTTCGCCATCGGGCCCTCCTATGGGCAGGTTGCTGAAGCCCAGCTTCTCGATGCGCGCGTGATCCGCCTCGACGTCGGCTCGTTCGACACGAGAGGGAAGGGGCTTCTGCTTCCAGAGGCTCTGATGATGACCGGCGAAGATGCTCTGAAACCTACCGCGCCCTGGCTGGTCCAGCTCGAGGGTACGATCACCGAGGAGAAGAAGGACGCCCTCCGTCAGTCGGGAGTCAGGATCTACAGCTACGCTCCCAACAACGGCTTCATCGTGCGCAGCGGGAGGCCGGGGCGACTTGCCGGTCTGCCAGGCGTGCTGTGGGCGGGGCCCTATCATCCTGCCTACAGGATCGAGCCCACACTGGGGCAGGCGCCAACAGGAGATCCGGAGGTGGCGAAGAACGAGACGATCTTCGTCCGCGCCCTCCTTTTCGATCCCTCCGAGCGGACGGAGGTCATCGCAGCTCTGGAGTCCCTCGGAGCCGCCATAGACACGGAGGCGACCTTCGACCCCCATGGCTGGCCCGACCGTGTGTATTTCCGCGCAGCCCCCTCGGCGATCCTGGCTGCGGCGCGTCTCGACGAAGTCAGGTGGATCGAGGAGGTCTCACTGTGGGCCTTCACGATGAACGCCGAATCGAAGGAGGTCATGCAGAGCGGGTTCGTCTCCATGGGAACGCCATTGTGGGACGCCGGCGTCACCGGAAGCACCCAGGTCTTCGGCGATATGGACGAGGGTCTGGACGTGGACACGATCCTCGTTTCCAACACCGCCTCGGATGCCGGTACGCCCGGCTCGTCCCATCGCAAGGTCGTCGCCTACACCCCCTACGGCGGCGGAGACATGAAAACCTGCTCCTGCTTCACCGGCTACTCGCACGGGACCAACACGACCCAGTGCGTCATCGGCAATCGCACCGACTTTGGCCAGAGCGGCGACCTCGAGGGGGTGGCGCACAAGGCAAAGGTCGTCTTCCAGGACATTGGACCCTCGAACTCCGTCTATTGCGCCGCGGGCTCCCTGGCTGCACCGGCCTCGTTCATATCCATGTATGACCAGGTGCGCTCGTTGAACGGGCACATGTCCAATGGATCCTTCTCGGCCGGGAGCGGTTATTGCAGCGCGGCCTCCGACGCCGACCAGTACACCTGGGACCACAAGGACTACCTGATGACCTTCTCCGCCGGCAACGGCGGAGGAATCGTCTGCCCTGGAACGGCCAAGAACGTCATCTCGGCAGGCGGCCACTACCAGGACCCCTTCTATAACCAGCAGTTCGGCTCCACGGGACCCGCACCCGGCAACCGGATGGCGCCGACCATCACGGCGCCGGCTTGCGACTTTTCGAACGGCAACCCGCCGCCCTATAACTACGACACCTCGGCCAGCATCAGGGACACCGACTGTGACATCACGGGCACCCCAAACACCATCGTGAATCAGGGGGCCTGCGGAACCTCCTTCTCGAGTCCCTACTCTCTGGGAGCGGCCCTGCTGGTCCGCGACTACTTCGAGAAAGGGTACTATCCGAGCGGCGGCGCGAAAGCGTCGGACGACTTCGTTCCCTCCGGAGCCCTCGTCAAGGCCGTCCTGCTCAACAGCGGCGAGTTGATGACCTGCAGCAGCTGCGGCTCACTGGGGAGCAACGTCCAGGGGATGGGACGGCTCAACCTCAGCCGGACCTTGGCGCTGTCGGCAGACACGCGCACCCCCCAGGGGAGCCGCGCCATCGACAAGGGGATGAGCGCCGGCGTCGCCACGAATGGCGTCTATCAGGAAAAGATCGAGGTCCTCGATCCGTCCGCGCCGCTGCGGGTCACGTTGAACTGGACCGATCCCGTCGGCTCTTCGCTGGTCAACAATCTTCGGCTCAACGTCACCGGCCCCAGCGGGACTCAGGCGCAGACGTTTCACGGCGGGAACATCAACGGGCAGTTCTCGCGCTCGGAGGCGGCGGGGGGGACGGTGGACGACGGGGTGAATCCTTTCGAGTCGGTTTTCGTCGCTCCCGCGGACCTGGTCACCGGGGTCTGGACGGCGCAGGTCGTCGGGACGAATGTGCCCACTCCCGACAGCCGCTATGGCAACACGCAGCCTTTCGCATTGGTCTCCTCGGGAGGCTTCTCCAGCTCGGGTGCGAGGGAAGTGTCTCCGCCCGGCTCGTCCTCCCCTCTCCGCGTGACGTCGGCCTCGGGCTCGACGGTCAACTGGCAGTGGGAGCTGCTCTATGACCCGGCGATGGTGTACGAGTTTTACAGGGGGGACCTGAACCCGCTGCACTCCGGCGTCTACTCCCACAAGATGATCGATTCCGCCCACTGCGGCATCGCGACGAATTCCACCAGCGTCAACGACAGGCTCGACGGCAAGAACTACTACTATCTCGTCTCGGTGCGGAATCACGGAGTCGAAGGGACGCTCGGAAACGCAAGCAGCGGCGCCCGGCGGCCCCCGGCCAACCCCGCCTGCCCCTGAGGCGGCGGGCCCGAACACCGCCTGAAAGTCGCCGTCGACGTCGCCGCGGTGTCAGTCCGGAGCGACGCGCACCATGGAGAAAAGCGACGGGTCGTAGTAGCGGGAGATGAACTTGTTGATCTCCTCGAGGGGGAGCCGGGCCGCCCTCTCCACAGCCTCGTCCAGGAACCCGGCCGGCAGGCCCAGGCTCGTCTCGTGGAGGTAGCGATCGAGCACCTGCTCGGGAGACTGACGGGAGAAAGCGATCCGCCCCTTCAGGTAGCCCACCGCGGCTGCTCGCTCGTCCTCCGTGATCCCTTTCTCGTGAAGGACGCGAAGCACCTCGCGGAGTTTCTTCTCCGCGACTTCCGCGTTCGGCGCCCGTGTGAACGTTCCCAGGCCGTAGGGCCCGGCGACCACGTCGCCGAAGCTCCTTGTGCCGGCGCCGTAGGTCTCCCCTCCCTCGTGTCGAAGCGCCACATAGAGCCGGGAGTAGAAGTGTCCCCCGAGCACGTGGTCGGCCACCATGAAGGCCGAATAGTCCGGATCGGAGTACGTCACCGAATCCCGTCCGTAAGCAAAGTAGACCTGCGTCAGCCTCGGGATGCGAACCGTCATCTCCTTCGGGCGCCGCTCCGGTGGCGTGACGGATCCGAACTTCGGTTGGAGGTCTGCCGGAGGCTCGTTGGTCACCCGCTGGAGCAGCCCGGCGAGAATCCCTTCCGCCTCGGCCCGCGTCAGGTCGCCCGCGAAGGCGATGACGCGACCCGGAAGCCGCAGCAGGGCATCGCGGGCCTCCGCGAGCCGCTCCGGGTTCGTCTCGAGCGACTCGGGTTTCTCGTAACCGCGACGGCGGGGATCATCCGGTGGGAACAGGCCGAGGACCGCCGCCTGGACGCCGCGGAAGGACGGTTCCTTCTCGGAGGCCTCCCACTCGATCTGACGCGCCTTCTGCCGCCGGGCGAGCTCGCGTCGGTCGAAGTCCCGATTCGACAGGATGTCGCGCGCGAGATGCAGGACGCTCGGGAGGTCCTCCTTCAGACACGTGGCATGGAGCACGCTCTGGCGATTGGCGACTCCGAGGTAAAGCCCAGCGCTCAGCCGGTCGGCTCGCGCCCTGAGGCTCCCCGCGGTGTCGTAGTTCTGGATCTCGAATGCCTCCTCGCCATGGACCCTTCGCATCCAGGGAGACCACTTCCCCGCGGGGAACACGATCCGGACGGTGATGAGAGGGGCGCGATGATCCTCGACCAGCGCCGCCGTGGTCCCCTGGTCCACAGCCCATGTCTGAACGGTGAGGCGGCCGGACACCCGGTTGTTCTGAGCGAGGGGCGCCACAGGCGTGAGAGTAGAAGCCAGAAGCGCGAAGAGAAGAGCGAGGGGAAGAACGGCTCGCCGCCCGGAGAACGGGTTCCTCATCGGTGCATCAGCGGATACATCCAGCCGAAGAGCCTCACGAGGAGGGGCACGTGTTCGGGCGTGATGTAGAGCCGGGAGGGTCTGGCCTCGCCGACGTACTTCCGGTAGACCTCCCTCACCTGGTTCAGCGTAACGGCATCGATACGCGTCACCCGGTCGAAGGCGCGCGCCTCGTCCTCGAGCCACCAGCACGCGCGTCCGATGGAATCCGCGCGCCCTTCCGAGTAGTAGGCCTGAGGAAGCTCCTTCCTTTTCAGCGACCGCTTGGCGTTCGCGAGACTCTCCTCGGTGAGCCATTCGAGCTTGGAGAGCTCCCCCACCGTTTCCTCGATCAGGCGGAACGCTGGGGACTTCCGCCTGTACGGCAGGCTTGCGGAGTAGAAGGCGATCGCACTTCCGCGGCGGAAGCCGAAGACCTCGGCACCGGCCTCGATCGCCTTGTGCCGATGCGCCACCAGTTCCTCACGGAAGGGATCGACCTGTCCTCCCGACAGGAGCTGCTCCAGGATCTCGATCGCCCAGTTCTCCGGCAAGTCGGGCGGCGGCAGGGGAAAAGCGAGAAGCGCTGTCTCGACAGGAGGTAGATCCTCGGAGAGGTCCACTTCCTCCGGGAACTTCCAGCCGAGAAGCGAGGGGACTTCGGACGGCGGGCCTCCTCCGGACGGGATCGCCCCGAAGAGCCGGCGAACGGCCTCGAGGGTCGATTTCGGATCCACCGGGCCCACGATGACGAGATGCACGTTGTTGGGACGGTAATACCTCTCGTAGAAATTCCGGCACGCCTCCAGGCTTGCCGCCGAAATGTTTTCCTTGGTTCCCGTCGGCCAGAGGGCATAGGGGTGCTCTCCGAGAAGCGCCTTCTGGGCAGCGACCAGGACCCGACTCATCGGGTCATTTTCCGTCCGGAGGCGCAGCTCCTCGGTAACGATCTTCTTCTCGTTGTCCAGGTTCTCCTGGCTCAGGACGAGATTGACCATC
>QHYA01000153.1 GCA_003223995.1 Acidobacteriota bacterium
GGAAGATGAGGAGATCGGGATGGGCGACGCCGCCTTCGTCCGCATCCAGGCCGAGCTCCTCGAGCATGTTGTGGAGCAGGTTTTTCGTGGCCTCGCCGGGCGGGGCGAGGGCGTAGACGAATGCGAGGAGTTTGGGGGAGCGCAGGTGCGAGCGGATGACGCCCTCGATGAAGCGGTCAATCTCCTCGCTGGTGGCACGGCCGCGCTCGATCGCCTGGATCTCCTCGCAGCGGAGGAGATCCTGCACATGGCCGTCGAGAAGGGCCTGGAAGCGGGCGCGCAGCGGCGCGGGCATGGGACGATGATGGCACGGCTCGGCGCTCAACCGTCAAGCTAACGATCTGCCACCGGTTCCACGAAGGTGGAGACCGGCGTCGGGCCGGTCTCCTCGCGCAGCGCCACCTTGCGAAAGGTGAAATAGAGCAGCAGGTCGTAAGCGATCTTCAGACCCCCGCCGAGAACGAACGGCGCCGAGAGAGCGACCGCCTGCATCACCCATCCCGTGATGGCCGGTGTGACCGCTTGCGCCACCGTGCGGGCTACCGTCGTGGCCGTGGCCGCCGCCTCCCTCTCCTGGTCTTCGACCACCGCCATGACGTAGGCCTGCCGCGTCGGCACGTCCATCTGAGAGAGAAGATGGCGCGCGAGAAGCAGCGCCACCGCAGCGCCCGCGCTCGGGGCGGCCGCGATGGCGATGAGCAGCCCATTGGATGCGAGATGGGAGAAGACCATCGTGTTCAGCAGGCCGAAGCGTCCCGCGGCGCGAGCCGCGAGCAGGAGCGATGCCGCCGTCAGGATCTGCGCTGCGAAGAAAACCGCGCCGAGCGGTCCGAGAGCGAGGCCGAAGCGCGCGTGGAAGTAGTAGGCGACGAGCGACTGCACGACGAAGCCTCCCGCGAACGAGTCGAGAGCGAACAGCGCGGCCAGACGCCGGATGAGGGGGGCGGAGGGGAGCGCGGCGCCGGGGGATGGGAGCGCGGTCGCCGGGCGGGAGCTCAGGAAACAGTAAGCGAAGCACTGGATAGCGCTGCCGAGAAGGAACAGGGAGAAGAGCGCGCGGGTGTTGCCCAGTAGCCCGGCCGTCCCAGCCCCAAGGGAGGCCGCCGCGTAGCCAAGCAGGTTGTAGACGCTCAGCGCAGAGGTCCTGCGAGCGGCGGACAGGGAGCGCGTGACGACGATCTGCTCGATGGCGAGGAACGGGCCTGTCTCCCCGGTGCTGACGGCGACGTTGCCCAGGATCGCCGCCGCCACGACCATCCAGCGGGAGCTCGTCCACATCAGGATCACCGCCGAGGCAACGGACAGCGCCGCGAGCGCCATCAGCGTCGAGCGTGCCCCGTGACGCTCCAAGGGCCGGCGCACCGCCCAGGTCATCAATGCGCTTCCCGCGAGCATGAGCGTCACCGACACCCCCAGGGCGGGGGCGCTCATGCCAAGGGAGCTCAGGGTGAGGGGAAGGACGATCGCGAGGAACCCGTAGCAGAACGTCCGGACCGTCTTTGCCGCGAAGACGGCTCCGACCTCACGGGGAATCGCCATGGTGTCTCGAACGGCAGTAAGCGTATAGGGCGTCGTAGACGGGAAACTGGAGGGCCATGTTCTCGTGGTCGTCTCGCGCGATCGAACGGAAGCCCGAGGCGACGGCGTAGAGCCCTGCCGACTCCGGCGTGAGATGGCGGGCCTGTGTGTCGGCACCGCGCACGATGAGGGCCAGCTCTCTCAGGGCCGGATCGTCCGGCCCGTGGCGGTCGAGAAACGCATCGAACGAGCACCTGTCGCCGTGATGCCCCAGATCGGCGCCCGGGACGTCGAAGGGGATCGCATTCTCGCGTTCTGCCACGGCCATGACTTCCTGAGCGGGCACGAACAGAAAAACCGCCTGTTTGTCGATGAAACGCGAGATCAGCCACGGGCAGGCGATGCGGTCCACACGCGCCTTCTCACGCGTGACCCACTTCATCGGAGCCTCCTCTCTTCGGTGCCCCGAGTGTCCTTCGGAGCCCTGTCGCATCTTGATGCGATTCTGCCGCGCGTATTATCGCTTGAGGGGGCCACAGAGCCCGATCGCGAAGCCTCGCTAGTTCTTCCCCGCCAGGTGGAGGTTTGGTTGGGGGCCGAAAGGATTGCACCAAGTCCCGCTGGCGGACAGAATAGACCGCCTCGCCAGTTGCAGGCGGACGCGTACAGGATGAAAACCAGTTGGTCCTCGGACTGCTACCGCGCCGACGGCGCAAGAGACTCGAAACCGAACTGCGCGAGGCCCGCAGCCGGCTGGAGGAGTTGCGGCGTGCTCGCGACCTCGAGGGGCGGGACCTGCGGCTGATCCTCCGGATGGCGGCGAAGGCCATGCGCGACGCCGCTTCCCCGCCGGGTGGACTCGCGTCGCTGGAAGCGCTTGCGCAAAGGATCGAGGACTGCTCCCGCCTGCTCTGTCCGCAGCCTCGACTCGACCGCCGTCCCGTAGCCCTTGCCGGGCCTCTCGCCGAGGTGATCGAGGAATACCGTGCAATTGCCGGCGAGCAGCGCGAGATCCTCTACATCGAGGACGGCGGCGGGGACTGGCTGAGAGCTTCCGTGGACCGGTCCCTGTTCGTCCGCGCGATGCGCGAGCTTCTCGACAATTCCTTGCGGCACGCGGCGGGCTGGCAGCGTATAAGAGTGACATCCGAGCCAATCCCCGGCGCAATCGTCGTGAAGGTCCGCGATGATGGCTGCGGGATGCCTGTGGCGGAGGAGGATGGGAGCGTGGTGATGGCCGCGGCGGAGGGAGAGGGGCCGGCGGAAGGAGAGCGCGGGCAATCGGCGGAAGGCATCGGCCTGACGCTCGCGCGCAGGATCGTCGAGGCGCATGGAGGAGTGCTCTCCATCTCCACCGCCGCCGGTCATGGAACCTGCGTCTCGACACGCTGGCCGACCGGGGAAGCGCTCCGGGAGGCGGAAGAATGATCCCTCAGGGAGGAGCGGCGTGAGGAAGCTCGCGGAGGAGGTCCGGGACCTCGTGCACGAGGTCGCCGGCCGTGTCGTGGCCCTGCGGAGGGAGTTCCACTCCCACCCGGAGCTCGGCTTTCAGGAGCACGAGACCTCGGCGCGCGTGAGCGCCACTCTCTCCGAGCTCGGGGTCGAGCACCGGAACGGGGTCGCCAGGACAGGCGTGCTGGGGACCATCCGCGGCGTTGCGCCCGGAGGCGCCGCGCTGCTCCTTCGGGCGGACATGGACTGCCTGCCGATTCGGGAGGAAAACGAAGTCCCCTACCGGTCCCTCCGGGATGGGCTGATGCACGCCTGCGGGCACGACGGGCACACGGCCATTCTCCTCGGCGTCGCCCATGTCCTCACCCGCCTGCGGGACCGCTTCCGTGGATCGGTCCGTCTTGCCTTCCAGCCGGCCGAGGAAGGGCTCGGAGGGGCCGAGCCCCTCATCGCGGAGGGGGCCCTCTCCGACCCCGACTGCGAGGCGGCCTTCGCCCTGCATCTCTGGAACTCTCTTCCCACCGGCACGATCGGGCTGAGAGAAGGCGCGGCGATGGCGGCGGTGGACGAGTTCCGGATCAAGGTGGCAGGCCGCGGAGGTCACGGAGCGGAGCCGATGGCCACGGCGGACCCGATCGTGGCGGCGGCGCAGATCGTCACTGCCTTGCAGACGATCGTCTCCCGCAACCTCGACGCCACCGACTCGGGCGTCGTCACCGTCGCAGCGATCCACGGCGGGAAGGCCTACAACGTCATCCCCGAAAGCGTGGACCTGCTCGGCACGCTTCGATCGTTCAGGCCAGAGACGCGGCTGCTGCTTCGCCAGCGTGTGCGGGAGATCGCCGAGTCCGTTGCGCGGGGGATGGGCTGCCGCGCGGAGGTGGAGATGATCGAGGGCTATCCCTCGACGATCAACGACCCGACGATGACCCGTTTCGCGAGGAAGGTCGCGGAGGATGTCGCCGGCAGCGGGAAGGTCGTGGATTCCAGGCCTGTGATGGGATCAGAGGATTTCTCCTATTTCCTCCGGAAAGTCCCGGGCGCCTTCGTCTTCCTCGGATCGAACAATCCCGAGAAGGGGTTCGTCCACCCTCATCATTCCCCCCGCTTCGATTTCGACGAATCCAGTCTGACCGTTGGCGTCGAGTTCCTGTCGATGCTGGCCCTGCGCTTTCTCGAGGAGCGGCCGGCGCGCCGCTGATCCCCCGCGAAACCCTTCCGACGGCAACCCGGCTTCGAAACGCCGGATGGGAACGGCTCCGCATTCGGGATTTCAGGCTCCCCCGGGCTCCACCGATAATACTTGACTAGGTTTAAAATTTCGCCGAATATCTAAACCGATAATATGCGCCTCAGGAGGAGCATCGAGCCGGAGATCACCCGCCACCTCGACCGGGGGAAGAGCATCCTTCTTCTCGGGCCCAGGCAGACGGGAAAGACGACCCTGCTGGGGGATCTTGAGACCGACCTCGAGATCTCGCTGGTTTCTCCCGGTATCCGGCAGCGGTACGAAAGGGATGCTTCCCTCCTTGCCGGCGAGATTCGTGCATTGCGCCGGCCACGACGTGGCAGGAAGGCTCCCCTCGTGACGGTGGACGAGGTCCAGAAAGTGCCCGCTTTGATGGATGTGGGACAGGAAATGATCGACCGTGCGGAGGCGCAGTTCGTTTTCACGGGATCCTCCGCACGAAAACTCCGTCGCGGTCGCGACATCAACCTCTTGCCAGGCCGCGTTGTCAGCCTGCGCCTCGACCCTCTCACGATCGAAGAGGACCGGACCGGTTCCATCAGAGAGGCCCTTCTCTTTGGCGCTCTCCCGGGTATCCGCACACTCAACAAAGTCGAAGACAAGGAGACCGATCTCGTGTCGTACGTGGAGACCTATCTCGAGGAGGAAGTTCGGCAGGAGGCGCTGGTCCGCAACATCGGAGCCTTCGGGCGATTCCTCGAGCTCGCAGGACAAGAGTCCGGCCGAATCACGAACTATTCCAGGGTCTCCCAGGACATCGGGGTCTCGTCGGTGACGATTCAGGCATACTACGAGGTCCTTGCCGACTGCCTCGTCGCCGAGCGTGTGGACCCTATCACGCGTAGTGCCTCCCGAAAGAAGCTGACGAAGGCGTGCCGGTACTTGCTCTTCGACCTGGGCGTTCGCCGACTCGCTGCGCGGGAAGGCACTCGCCTCCATCCGGTCCGGATGGGTGAACTCTTCGAGCAGTTCGTAGGACTTGAGATCATCCGGTTCTGCCGCATTCACATACCACCTGCGCGCCTGAGGTTCTGGCGGGATCCGGACGGACCGGAGGTTGATTGGGTACTGGAGCACGAAGGTCGCTTCATTCCGATCGAAGTGAAGCGGACGAACCGCCCGGCAGAAAGGGATACAACGCACCTAAAGGTTTTCATGGAGGAATACAAGGCTGCGAAGGGGATTCTTGTCTGCACTTCCCCAACGGCGATCCGCCTGAGCAAGACCGTCCTGGCAGTGCCCTGGCAAGACCTGCCGGCTGCCATTCTCGAAGAGCTTTGACCCGTGATGACTATCAGCACCGAGAGCCGCGGTGCCTCTTCCGCGCAGCTTACTCTGAATCTGCGAGAAGAGCTTCGAGCCTCGACACGTCGAAGCCGACGACGGGCTCGTCGTCGATCAGGGTGACGGGGGTGGCGCTGTGGCCCAGGGCAACGAGCTCATCGAGGTACTTGCGATCCTTGGTGATGTCGCGCACCTCGAAGGGGATCCCCTTGCGTGAGAGAAACTCCTTCTCCCTCTCGCAAGCCCCTCAGCCGGGCTGGCTATAGACGATGACCGTCTTGGACATCTTTCTCTGCGTCCTTTCCTCGGCGATCTGCGTTCAGGATACGGGCGGTGCTGCGCCGCCCGCAACCACGGGAGCGATCCGGCAGCCTTCGATCCTTTCCGCCTCCGAATAGACGTTGAAACTCTTCTCCCGGAGGAAGCCGACCAGCGTCATGTTGGCCTCCCTCGCGAGATCCACGGCCAGGCTCGAGGGAGCCGAAACGGCGCAGACGACCGGGACCCGCGCGACGAGGACTTTCTGGACGATCTCGAAAGAAGCACGGCCGGACACCATCACGAGATGCCGGGAGAGAGGGATCATTCCGGACAGCAGGGCAGCGCCGATCGTCTTGTCCACGGCATTGTGCCGTCCCACGTCCTCCCGCAGCAGCAGCAGCTTCCCGCGCTCGTCGAAGAGACCGCATGCATGCAGCCCTCCTGTCTCCTCGAAGACCTTCTGGGCGGCGCGAAGCGCCCGCGGAAGCCGGAAGAGAACCTCCAGTGCGACCCAGGCGCCATCCACGTCGTCCGGCAACGGGGGAGTCGAGACCTTCACCGACTCGATCGTCGTCTTGCCGCAGAGCCCGCAGGAAGTGTTCGAGAAGAACGACCTTTTCAGGCGCCTCCAGTCCACGGAAACACCGGGGACGAGCCGGACGTCCAGCACGTTCTCATGCTGCGGGTCCTTCGGGTCCCGGCAGTGCGCGATGGCCCCGATCTGCCCGGCCGAGCTGACGATGCCTTCAGACAGCAGCAGCCCCGCGGCCAGCTCCACATCGTGACCCGGAGTGCGCATCACGACGGTGAGGCTTCGACCTCCGATGCGGATCTCGAGCGGCTCCTCGACGGCGAGCCCGTCCTCCCGCCCGGACGGCAGGTTCCCCTTGAAGGTGGTGACGCGGGTCCTGGAAACGCTCTTGACCATCACGTTCTCGCATCCTTGCGGGGATTATAGGTCAGCCCTTTCTGCCATGATAACCTGAGCTTTTCCGGAGGTTCTTTCATGGATCTCGGTCTGGACGGCCGCGCCGCGCTCGTGGCCGCGGCGAGCGAGGGCATCGGCCGGGCGGTCGCTCAAGCCCTGGCGGGGGAAGGATGCAGGATCGCGATCTGTTCGCGCAGCAAGAAGCGGATCGACGCTGCGGCCGAAGGGATCCGGCGGGCGACGGGCGCGGAGGTGATCTCCGCCGTCGCCGACCTCACGCGCCCGGATGACGCCGTCGAGCTGACCCTGCTGTCTGTCGTCAGGCTCTGTCGAGCCGCCGTGCCCCTGATGCGGCGCGCGAACTGGGGAAGGATCGTGAACCTGGCCTCCGTCTCGGTGCGCCAGCCGCTGCACCGCATGATCCTCTCGAACACTCTGCGGGCCGGCGTCGCCGGCTTTTCGAAAACCCTGGCCGACGAGCTGGGACCGGAGGGGATCACCGTCAACCTCGTCTGTCCGGGTCGCGTGGACACCGCCCGCATCAGGGAGCTGGCCGCTGTCCATGCAGACGCCCACAAGGTCAGCCTGGAAGAGATCCTCAAGGCCTGGACAGAGGAACTGCCGGCCCGCCGGCTGGGGCGGCCGGAAGAGATCGGCGACGTCGTGGCCTTCCTGTGCTCGGAACGCGCAGGTTTCATCACGGGCACGGTCGTCACCGTGGACGGCGGGTTCACGAAGGCCGCCTTGTGAGCCTGAACAACCGGCCCACCCGGCCACGCGGCGCGAGCGCATTCCCGATCTCCGTTCGGCAAGTGCGTTGACCGGCCGCAAGCATCTGGAGAAAGGGCCCTGCGGGATCTGGCTCGCATCCGGCTGACGCTGGTTGGTCTCTGGGCCCTTCTGGTCCTGGCGGGGCTGCCGGTGCGGGAGCTGATGCCTCCCGACGAACCGCGTTTCGCGGAGGTCGCGCAGGAGATGCGCGAGGGAGGACACTGGGTCGTCCCGCACCTGGCCGGAAGGGTGTACGGCGACAAACCCCCTGTGCTCTTCTGGGCGATGAACCTCGCCTCCCTGCCTGTGGGAAGGATCACAGCGACGACCGCGCGCATCCCCTCGGCTCTCGCTTCCCTCGCAGTGCTTCTGCTCACGGCGCGGCTGGGACGCCGGCTCTTCGGGTCGGCGGCCGCCGGCCTGGCGGCGGGGGTGGTTCTCATGACGACGAGCGAGTTCTTCCAGAGGTCGCAGTGGGCTTCCACGGACATGACTCTGGCCGCTTTGACCATGTCGGCGGCCACCTGCTGGGCCGAAGCGCTGTTCGGGGGGGCGGAGGCTAACGCCGGCCCCGGTCATCGATCATGGAAACTGCGGGCGGGATGGCTCGCCGCCGCGATGGCGACGATGACGAAAGGACCAGTGGGCCTGTTCTGGGCACTTGCCTGGCCTGCGGCTGAGGCGGCTGCCCGCGGCCGCTGGAGGAAGCTCGCGGAGATCTTCCGCTCCTCCGGTCCGCTGCTGTACGTCGCCGTCGTCGGCGGCTGGCTCCTCGCCTCGGAAGGGATCACGGGCGGCGGCTACATCCGGGATGTCCGGCGCGCGAGCCCCATGCGTGAGCATGTCCCGCAAGTGACCAGCGAAGCGAGGCATTCCCCTTCGGTCGAGGTCGTTCACGGCGGCCGTCTTTCTGCCTCGAACCAGGAGAACGACTCCACGGCTCTGCGCTGCTGCCTTTTCCTCTTGCTGGAGGGATTCGTCTTTTTCTCGATCTCCAGCGGAAAGCGCGGAGTCTACCTTCTCCCCGCCTTCCCGGCCCTCGCTCTTCTCGTAAGCCGCGCATTCCTGAATGCGGGAGGTTTGCCGGGCCTCCGCCGCGCCTGGCGCGATGCGCCTCTCGTCTTCATGGTTTGCGTCGGCCTCGCCGGTGCTGTTGCGGCTCCATTCGCGTCGCGTGCGCTGCCCGGCGCTCTCGCGTCCATCACATCTTTCTCAGGCCTCCCGGAGCGCACCGCGAGCTTGGTTGCGGCCTGGGGCTCAATGACCGGAGGGCTCGCCCTGGCGGGCGGCTCTGTTCTCGCACTGATGGCGGGGCGGCGGGGACGGAGCAGGCGCAGCCTGGCCTGGTTCGCCGGCGGGCTGTCCATCCTGCTGGCGCTCGCCGGGACCGTGGGGGGAGCGCTCGCGAGCGGCCACCAGGGCGCGCGCGCATTCGGAGCGGAGATCGCCGCCCGCGTGCCACCCGGCAGCCCGATCGCGATCGAGCGGGGGAAGTTCGAATTGATCCTTTTCTACTCCGGCCGGAAGGGATTCGAGTTCACCGGCGAGAAGGACCTGCTGAAGGCGCTGGACGGGAAACGGGCCGGCTACGCTCTTATCGAGCGACGCACTTTCCAGCGGCTTCCCGCCGACCCTCGCCTCGCCGGCTTGGATCTACTCTTCTCCGGCCGCATCAGCGACACCGACTACGTCCTGCTCGGACCAGCCGCGCGGCAGGCCCCACCTGCCGCTCACTCTTCTCTTCCCTACGAACCGGCGGCCCTCAGGGG
>QHYA01000154.1 GCA_003223995.1 Acidobacteriota bacterium
TGGGGAGGCTTCCTCTGGGACTACCAGAAGGTGGTCAAGAAGAAGGCCGAGATGTTGGAGTTCTCCTCGCTCGACTATCTTCAGGACAACTGGCCTGCGGGTCACGTTGCCGGCGTGATCGACTTCTTGGACGCGACCCTCGGACTCCTGGACGCAGACTACACGCTGAACAACAGCAGGGCGGCCGGACTCATCTACGGAGCCGCCGCCTCCCGCGGCATCTTCAGTCCCATTCCTTACGGCTCAGACCAGCCGTCGCTCATCTACTTCGGTTTTGAGGGCAAGGGGAAGCTGAGATCAGTTGGCTGGGTGCACGTCCCCAACAAGGATGTTCCTTACTTCTTCAGCGCTCCGGCCGGCAGCACGGTCTCGATAAGGGTCCGGTCCGCCGGAGCCTTCTCCCCGAACTTCTTTCTGGGGAGCATCGGGTCTGCTTTCAGCCTCATCTCCTACCCGGCGACACAGTCGCCCACATTGGCCACACTGACGACCGTGCTTCCTCCGACCGATGGCGTTTACTTGCTCGACGTTTTTGGCGCCGACGAGATCACGACGGGCGGGTTTCAGGTCCTGATCGCGATCAAGTAGGCTCTCGCCGTTGCAAGGGTCGCACTCCACCCGCGACGCGCAGACCGTCAGGCCGACCTGCTTGCCGCGCGCCGGATTCAAGCCTGGCGCTTCATCCACGACGGAAAAGCGTAAGCCTTTCCGGGCGCCCCCCCGAGGGCGAGGATCGTCACACCCGCGGCGCCAGGCAGGATCCTGCGCTTTTGGTTGGCGCCGACACGGGCGAGAATACCAGGCGCGAGATGCCACCTTTCCCCTTCGGCCTCGAGCGTTGCGCTTCCCTCGAGTACGACGTACGCCTCCTCCTGGCCGTCCCCCGTGTGGTCGTGCTCGGGATACCCTGTCCAGTTCGGCGGCAGCCTCAAGACGTTCATGCCCCACGCCGTGACGCCGATGCTCCTTCCCGCGTACAGAAACTGGCCTGGCGGCGCGGCCGTGCCTTGGTAGCTCTCGAGTTCATCGAAGCGCTTCACGGTTACGTCAGCCATGCGTCCTCCCGTAGACAGTTGCGGCAGCGGGGATGCTCGGCCCCTTGATTCACGGCGCCGCGCTGCGCCCCCTGGTTGCTGCCGCCACGCTCGAGGTCGCATCGGTCGATGCCGCCGCTCCCGAGGCCCCAGCGCTCGGGGCCCCCACGGCCCGACTCGTCGCGGCTGACGTCGCCGCGGCAGAAGGGACCTCCGCGACCGGAGCCCCGGCAGGGGTCGACGCGGGCTCCCAGAACATGATCCCCTTCTCGAGCCAGGACTGACGCCCCTCGAGCACCGAACGCGCCATCCGGTACTTGCGCACATCGTCATTGCGCCATATGCCCCGGAAATGGGCCGCGATGCGCCGGCGCGCGCCGCGGCAGAACAGGTCCGCCAGAGAGACGGCCTCACGTCCTTCCGGACTGCCTCCACGCGAGAAGCTGTGGGCACGAGAGAGGCTCGCGGCCATGGCGAACAACTCCGCACCGATGTCCACGGCACGAAACAGCAACGCCTGCTTCTTCTCCAGCTTTCCCTGGTAGATCAGCATGGCATGGAAGAACGTTCGCGCCAGCTTGCGGCTCGCGCGGTCGATGTAGCGGACATGGCGGGCCAGCGGGCCGAACTGGCCGTAGCGCGGCCACCAGCCCCAGCCGAACCACCGGCTCGGATACCAGAGCATATAGAAAGCGATGATCCGGGGGATCGCCTTCCACTTCGTGGCGGTGGTCGCTTGCGGATCCACGAGCGCTCCGGCGATGGCCAGGTGCCTATCCACAGCCTCGCGTGCGATGAACAGGTGCATGATCTCGCTGGAACCTTCGAAGATGAGGTTGATCCGGAAGTCCCTCATCATCCTCTCGACCGGGACCGGCTCCTCCCCGCGCGCCGCCAGAGAGTCGGCGGTTTCGTATCCACGGCCCCCGCGCACCTGCACGGTCCGGTCCACGCACTGCCAGCCCATCTCGGTGTTGAACAGCTTGGCCACGGCCGCTTCGAGCCGGATGTCGTATCCGCCGCGGTCGGCCATCTGCGAGGACAGCTCGGAGATCGACTCCATGGCGAAGGTTTCGGCCGCCATGTCCGCCAGGATCTGCGCGATGGCCTCGTGCTTGCCGATGGGCTGGCCCCACTGGACCCTCTTGCCGGCCCATTCCCGGCAGATCTTCAGGCACAGCTTCGCCGTTCCAGCGGCGGCGGCCGGCAGCGTGAGCCGCCCCGTGTTGAGCGTGACGAGGGCGAGCTTCAGGCCCAACCCCTCCCCCCAGAGGAGATCTTCCGCGTGTCCGGATGGCGCGCCATCACGACCAAGAGCTCGGCGACGGTGCCATTCGTGCACCAGAGCTTCTCTCCGTTGATGATGTAGGCCGACCCGTCCGGTGTCCGCTCCGCGGTCGTCGAGAGCCTTGCAGGGTCGGAGCCGACGTCTTTCTCGGTGAGAGCGAAGGCCGAGATCGCCCCCGCCGCCAACCTCGGGAGGTATCTCCTCTTCTGATCGGGGGTCCCGAACAGCTTCAGCGGCTGAGGAACGCCGATCGACTGGTGAGCCGACAGCAGCGCGGAGATGTTGCCGTCCACGCTGCCGATCATCTCCATGATGCGTCCGTACTGAACCTGGTTGAACCCGAGCCCGCCGTACTCCTTGGGGATCTTCATCCCGAAAGCACCGAGCTCCCGCAGTCCGTCGACGACATCGGTGGGGATCTTCCCCTCGCGGTCGATCCGGTCGGAGTCGACGTTCTCCCGAAGGAACCGAACGAGCCGGTCGCGGAAGTCGAGGTATTCCTGTGACGCAACGTCCACCTCGGGAAAGGGATGGATGAGGTCGAGGTGGAAGCTTCCGAGGTAAAGCTCCTTGAGGAAGCTCGGCTGCTTCCACTCGGCCTCGCGGGCCTCCTCGGCAACCTGCCGTGCCTCGACCTCTGCCGCCGTCCGGAGCTCTAGCTCGGGATCCTTCATCCTGTGTCCGTCCCTTCCTAGATGGGTGGACTTATATAATGGGGCAAATTCGCGGAAAAAGCTCGACACTCCGAGGTGGAGGAGACGGCGGTGCGTGGCGGTTACCGCGTCTCCAGACCCTCGGCGATGTCGACCTTCAGCTTCTGCTTCTGCTCGGTCTTGCCCCAGGTCATCTTCACCGTATAGTCGCCCGGCTTGATGAACTTGGCACCTTCCCCGCCGTACTCGTTGAGGAGATCCTTGGTCGGCTTGAGGTCCCAGTTGACCCGGTTGATGCCGGGCGTGCCTGGCATGGTCAGGTTTGCCACCGGCTGGTCCAAGGGGTTGCTGATCGCGATCTTCACAGGATCGCCGGTGTACTCCCTCACCCAGACGCTGATCAGCGCCCCTTCGGGGGGGTTGGCGCCGCGGAACACGGCCTGGCCGTTCCAGTCCGCGAAACCGGGAAGAAGGTTCGTCCCGAAGCCCGGGCGCGGCTCGAAGAGGTAGGCGTCCTTGCCCTGGACCTCTGCGGTCAGGGTTTCGAGCGGGCGAATGTCATCGATGATGAACAAGCTGCGGCCGTGCGTGGCGATCACCAGGTCGCGGTCCCGGGGATGGATGGCGAGATCGTCCACGGCGACGGTCGGAAGCTCGCCGAGCTTGACCCAGCGACCTCCCCGGTCGAGGCTCGCGTAGAGACCGAACTCCGTCCCGGCGAAGAGCAGATCGGGGTTGCTCGGGTCCTCCCGTACGACCTTCACGGGACCGTCGATGGGGAGATCCGAGGAGATGTTCTTCCAGCTCCTTCCCAGATCCTCCGTCCGGAAGACCAGCGGGGCGTAGTTGCCCGAACGGTGAGCGTCCACCGCGAGGATGGCGACGTTCGGATCGTGCCAGCCGGCCTCGACCCGGCTGATCCACTCTCCCCTGGCGGCGGGCGGCAGCTTCGAGGAGAGGTCTGTCCAGCTTTCGCCCTCGTTCTCCGTGACCCAGAGCTTCCCGTCGTCCGTCCCCGCCCACAGAAGGCCGGCCTTCAGGGGGGATTCGGCCAACGCGTAAACGACACCGTAGCTCTCCGCCCCGCTCCCGGTGGCCGTGGTCTTCTCCGGGTCCCGCGTGGAGAGGTCGGGGCTGATCAGCTTCCACTGCTCGCCCCGCTCGGTGAGCCGGAACACACGATTGCCGGCGAGGTACATCGTCCCCTTCGCGTGGCAACTGCCGATGAGCGGGGAGTTCCAATGAAATCGGAACGCAGGATGCCCTTCGGCCGGCTGCGGAGGAAGCTCCTTCATCTCTCCGTTTTTCAGATTGAACCGGTGCACCACTCCGTTCTGCGATTCGGCGAAGATGACATTCGGCTCCTCGCCATCGAAGACGCAGTAGAAACCGTCGCCACCGCCGATGTTGGTCCAGTCGCTGTTGAGGATCCCTTCCTTCGAGCGCGTGCTGCTCGGGCCGAACCAGTTGCTGTTGTCCTGCAGGCCCCCGCAGATCCGGTAGGGGACGCTGGAGTCGACGGAGATCCTGTAGAACTCGCCGGCAGACATGCGGTTGAGATGCTCCCAGCTCTTGCCGTTATCGAAGCTCTGATAGGCGCCTCCATCGGTGCCAATGATGAGCCGCTTCGGGTTGCGCGGGTCGATCGCCAGGGCATGGCAGTCGGGATGGACCTTCTGGAAGAGCTCCTCGCGGAAGGAGCCGCCTGCGTCGTCGCTCACGTGCAGGCCGAACCCCAGCAGATAGACCCGCTTGTCGTTTTCCGGGTCCACTCGGATCTGGCTGAAATAGAACGGGCGCGGATCGATCGGGCTCACGCGCGTCCAGCTCTCTCCACCGTCTTCGGACCGGAACACACCGCCGCGCTTGCTGCGCAGGTCCCACAGGATGCTCCCCCCTTCGTCGCTCTGAACGATGGCGTAGAGGATCCTGGGATTCTTCGGAAAGACCGCGAGGCCGACGCGGCCTGTGGTGGGAAGCCCCTTGGAGAGCTTCTTCCAGCTCGCCCCCCCGTCCGTGCTCTTGAAGATGCCGCCCATGTCCTTGCCGTCAGTCGCTTCCGGGCCTGTGAGCAGCGACCAGGGCCTCCGGCGGCGGGCGTAGAGGACGGCGTAGATCGTGTCGGGGGCAGTCGGGTCGATGGCGACCTCGCCGCAGCCGACTCTGTCGGAATACGGCTCCGGGGCCCGCAGCAGCGCGTTCCAGGTCTTGCCGCCGTCCGTCGTCTTGAACAGCCCCCGTCCGGGGCTCGGGCTCCAGAGGTCGCCAAGAGCCGCGACCCAAGCGGTGTTCGGGTCCTTCGGATGCACGAGGATGCGCCCGATCACCTTGCTTTCCTTCAGTCCCACGTTGGTCCAGGTTCCTCCGCCGTCCGTCGAGCGATAGACGCCGTTTCCCCAGCCCGAGCTGTTGCGGTCGTTGGCCTCTCCCGTGCCGACCCAGACGACCTTGGGGTCCGACGGGGCGATCGCGACGGCGCCGATCGATGCGACGGCCTCCTTCTCGAAGATCGCGTCGAAGGTCCCCCCGTTGTTGGAGGTCTTCATCACGCCGCCCGTCCCCAGGCCGATGTAGAAGGTGAAGAGGTCCTGAGGGTCGAAGGCGATCTCGGAGACGCGCCCTGCCATGACGGCCGGGCCGATGCTTCGAGCCTTCAGCCCCTTGAGCATCACGGCGCTCAGTCTCGATGCCCAAGAGATTGAGCTATGCGCAGCTGCGGTGGCCTCCGCACGATCCTCTCCTCGTGCCCCCGCCTTCCGGGCGGCCGACACTGGCCCCAGCGCCACAGCTCCGAGCAAGATGAGCACCGTCAAGAAACTCATTCGTGAAGAACGCATCGAGCTCCCTCTATCAGCAGCGCATTCTACGGATTTCCACCGGCGAGACCAGCGGCGGTGACGGGCGATCGGCAGATCAGGGCGAATACGCGGTGTGGCACGGAGAGGGGCTCGGCGGGAAACCGCTCCTCGAGAAGACCGCGCAGCTCCTGATCGAACCGCGCCACCCTCTCGGCAGGCAAGCTCGCTCCCACTCCAGCGCTCGCCCTGATGCGGGCCCGCCAGCCCGAGTGGGTGTAGGGGGCCTCGGTATCGAAGGAGAAGGTCTCGATGTGCCGGAAGCCGGCGAGGGCGACATCCCGCAGCCATGCGGGATGGACCCCCGAGCCTCCCCCGAGGCCCCAGGCCGGGTTGTGATGCTCGATCAACTGCTCCGTCGCCTCGGCGACATTGCCCGGCAGGGGGATCCAGTTGAAATGGGCGATGAGGAGCCAGCCTCCGGGAACAAGCAAACGGCGAACCTCCTGCGCCGCGCGAGGCCGGTCGAACCAGTGCCAGCACTGCCCCGCGGCGACCCCATCGAAGCTCTCTCCGGGAAGGCCGGTCTGCTCGGCCGCTGCCAGCCTGAACTCCACGGCGCGACCTTCGCCGGCCGCCAGCCGCCGGGCCTCCTCCAGGAGGGCAGGGGCGATATCGATCCCGGTCGCCAGGCAGCCCCGGGCGGCGAAGCCTCGCGCCATGGTGCCCGCGCCGGTGCCGAGATCCACAACGCGCTGCCCCGGTAGCCCGACTCCGAAGCCCGCCAGCCGTTCGAACAATTCCTCGGGGAAGCCCGCCCGGTGGCGCGCATAGTCGCCGGCGGTCTTTCCGAAATCGACTGCCGAAGGATCGATCAAGGATCGGCCCCTCCCCCGCCCCCTTCAGGGAACGCGCGTCCGGGATCTCTCCTCTCGCCTGACAGTGCGGATCCGGTTGCGCTCGTCCACCAGAACGATCCGGGGACGGTGGAGGGGGGCCTCGGCTTCCGGGACGGAAGCGTAGGCGGCGACGATGATCCGCTCGCCGACGGATGCGAGGTGGGCCGCCGCGCCGTTGACGCAGCAGACGCCGCTTCCCGGCTCCCCTTCGATCATGTAGGTGGAAAACCGCGTCCCCCGGGTGATGTTGTAGATGTCGACCTTCTCGTAGGAGACCAGCCCCGCCGCCTCCATCAGATCTCCATCCAGCGTCAAGCTTCCTTCGTAGTCGAGGTCCGCCTCGGTCACGGTGACCCGGTGAACCTTGGCTCGGAGCATCTCACGGAACATTTTCATCCTTCCTTCCCGCAGCTTCCGGCCGGCATAATTGCGGGTCCGGTGCTGACTGCCGGGGCGCGATCTTTTCGTTTCCCAGCACCACGTTGTCGATCAGACGAGTTCCGCCGATCCGGACGGCGATCGCCACGAGCGTTGGTCCCGAGAGGCTCGCCACGGGTTCGAGGGTCTCGGGGTCCACAACCGCGACATAGTCGATCCGCGCCAGAGGCTCCTCCTCCAGCGACCCTCTCACCGCCCCATCGATGACCGCGACGGCCCGCTCGCCCCTCGCGAAAAGACCCCGGGCCCTATGAAGGCTCCTGTCGAGGATGCGGGCGGCCTGCCGCTCCGCCGGCGAGAGAGAGGCGTTGCGCGAGGACATGGCGAGACCGTCCGTCTCCCGGACGATCGGCGCGAGGAGCAGCTCGACGTCCAGGTTCAGATCGGCCGCCATCCGGCGGATGATCACCCATTGCTGGAAGTCCTTCGCGCCGAAGACCGCCACATCCGGCGAGATGATATTCAACAGCTTCAGCACGACCGTGGCGACGCCGCGGAAGTGCCCGGGACGGGACGCCCCGCACATCACCCTGGAGAGCCTTTCCACCTCGACCGAAGTCGAGAAGGTCGGAGGGTAGATCTCCCCCGTGGAGGGGGTGAAAAGGAACTCCACCCCCTCGCGCGCCGCCAGAACGGCGTCCCGCTCGAGATCGCGCGGATAGCGCTCGAAATCCTCCGCCGGTCCGAACTGTTTCGGATTGACGAAGATCGACAGCACCACCACGTCGGAGACCTCCCGCGCCCGCCGGACGAGAGAAAGGTGTCCCTCGTGAAGCGCTCCCATCGTCGGAACGAACCCGAGCCGCCGCGGACCCGCTCGGCGGGCACCGGCGGGGCCTCTGCCCCTGCCGGTCTTCCCGTCCCCCTCCCCCGCCGCCTGCTCCTCCCTGCCCGCTGGCACGCCCGATCGGACGGAGCGAGAGATCTCCCTCATGCGGGAGATCCCCGTCACGATCTCCATCGATTGCCAGGGGCCTCGGGGACCTCTCCCAATACCGCCCTGATCCGCATCCGGAGCTCCTCCGCCGCACCCTGTGGGAGGTGATACGACTCGGCCTCCGAGGGAAAACGGCCGCCGCGAACATCCTCGGCGAACGACCCGAGGGCCAGCGTCGCGGCCGAAGCGAGGTCGGCGTAGCGCCGGACGAAGCGAGGGGGTTCACTCCCGCTCAGACCGAGCACGTCGTGGGTCACCAGGACCTGTCCGTCGCAGTGCGGCCCGGCGCCGATCCCGATCGTCGGCACGGGGACCTCGGCCGTCACGATCTGCGCGACTTCCGCCGGCACCCCTTCCAGGACGATCGAGAAGACGCCGCAGGCCGCCAGAAGCTGCGCCTCGCGGACGAGCGCCTCGGCGGCCTCGGCCGTCCGCGCCTGGACGCGGAATCCTCCCATCACGTGGTACGACTGCGGGGTCAGGCCAAGGTGGCCCATCACGGGGATCTCCGCCCCCAGGATCGCCTCGATGGTTCGCAGCCTCTTGCGCCCCCCTTCGATCTTCACCCCTCCGCAACCCGCCTGGGCGACGAACCGGCCGGCGTTGCGAACCGCCTCCTCCACGGAGAGGTGATAAGACAGGTAGGGCATGTCTCCGATCACGAGCGCCCTCGGGCGCGCCCGCTTCACCGCCTTCGCGTGATGGATCATCTCGTCCATCGTGACCGACAGCGTCGTCTCGTGCCCGAGACAGACCATGGCGAGGGAGTCGCCGACCAGAATGATGTCCGCCCCCGCGTCGTCCGCCATGCGGGCCGTGGGGGCGTCGCACGCTGTGAGCATGACGATCTTCCCCACGGACTTGCGGGCCTTGATGTCGGGGACGGTGGTGCGATGGGATGCTTGACCGCTCACGGCCACCTCCTTTCTCCCCACCCGGTTCCCTCTCGTGGGATGACGGGTTGAGGGAAAACGACCAGCGGTCCTTCTCGCGCGAGCGCGGCCGGTGTCAGCTCTCTGCCGTGTCGGTCATTCTCTCGATCCGAGCGGCACGTAATACTGCACGCCCCGATCCATCGATTCGATCCTCTCCACGAGGTCGTCCATGTCCGCCTCGCGCTGAACGAAGTCGATGTCCGTGGTGTCGATCACCAGCAGCGACGTCGCGTCGTAATGAAAGAAGAAATGATTGTACGCCTTGTTGACCTCGTTGATATACGCCTCCGAGATCTTGTCCTTTGCGAAGAGGTAGTCGGCGATCGTCAGTTGCTGGAAGAGATCGCTTTGCGCCAGCTCTCGCTGCTGGTGATAGCGGTTCAGCAGGAAGAAGAGCTGCGCCTGGAACGCCGCGGCCGGACGGTCGCGGTAGAAATCCTCCAGGAAAGGGTTCTCGACGTTCTCCATCACCTGTCGCGCATCGAACCTCGGCGCCAGCCTCTCCACCAGGCTCGTCTTGCCGACGCCGATCGGCCCTTCGACCGCCAGGAATTTGAATTTCACGAGTCAAAGTAGGCATCAGCCACCGCACGAGCCGAGGAACGCCGGCTGCGGAGTACATCAACTGCAAGCCGCAAAGTGAGCCGCCAGCCCCCCAGCGCATCAGCTATGGACCGTGGAGCTGGTAGCCGGCCGCCCAGCGCATCAGCCGCGGGCCGCGGAGCGGACCGCCGGCTGCATGCGCTCATGCAACGACGATGGTGGTCCATCAGCGGCAAATTATAGTTCGCCGGTCCTCTGGCGCGCCAGGGACTCCATGGCCGCCGCCAGAGCCTGCGCGCGCGCGTCCACCCTTTGCCGGAGGTCGGTCGAATACGGCTTGCCGTGAACCTGAACGTAAACCTTGATCTTCGGCTCCGTCCCGGAGGGACGGATGCTGACCCGGTCCGTCCCGTCGCCCGAGAGATCGAAAACGAGCACATCGCCACGGGTCCCCTCGACCTCTCCGGTCATCTTCCCGCTCTCGGGGTCGCGCACGGCGCCTTCGCTGCGGTCGATGACCCGGACGACCCTCTCCTCCCCGAGCCGTTTCGGAAGGTCGGACCGCAGGGACGCCATGAGGCCCCTCATGACTTCGAGTCCGCGGCCGGCTCCGGAGGGGAACGTCACGCCATGAGTGATCTCGCGAAAGTAGCCGTGGCGCCGGTAGAGATCCTCCAGATCGTCGATCAGGCTGCGGCCCCGCGCCCGGGCCATGGCGGCACGCTCGCAGAGAAGGACGGCGGCCTGGGCGGCGTCCTTGTCCCTCACCTCGGGTCCACGGAGGTATCCATGCGATTCCTCCGTTCCGAAGACGAAGAGCCCCGGATCGGGGAGGTTCCGGATTGACTCCGCGATGTACTTGAAACCGACGAGCAGGTTCCCGCGGACCTCGATACCGCGGCCGGCGCAGATCCTGTCCACCAGGTCGGTTGTGACGAGGGTCTTGTAAACGACGCCTCCGGCCTGCAGCGTGCCTTTCCTCGCCAGATGGTCGACAACGTGATCGACGAGAAGGGACCCGATCTGGTTGCCATTGAGAAAGACCCAATCGGAACCGGAGCGGACGGACGCGCCCAGCCTGTCGGCGTCCGGATCGCTCGCCAGGACGAGATCGGCGCCCATCTCATCAGCGGCGGACTGGGCGACCTGGAGCGCCGCGGGGACCTCCGGATTGGCGATCTTCCCCGGCACCCCGGGGAAATCGCCATCGGGCGCCCATTGACGCTCGACCTGGAACAGCTTCCGGAAACCGGCTTCCTGGAGGACCGGCCAGACCGACCGGGTTCCCGTGCCGTGAAGCGGCGTGAAGACGGCGCTGATCCGGCGCGCCTCGTTCAGGCACAGGCCCGAGACATAGCTGATGTAGGCGCGATCGACTTCCTCGCCAATGTCACGCCACAGTCCCGCCGAGCGCGCCTCGGCCTCGGCCATCGCCCGCAGCGTCCCGACGCGCATGACCTCCTCGATGATGTCCCTGTCGTGGGGGTAAACGACCTGCCCGCCGTCGGACCAGTACGCCTTGAATCCATTGTCGGTGGGAGGATTGTGCGAGGCGCTGATCACCACTCCGGCCGCCGCGCGCAGCCGCCGGACGGCGAAGGATAGCTCCGGGGTCGATCGAGGCGAATCGAAGAGCAACGCGCGGACGCCGTTGCCGGCGAGGACGGAAGCGGTCTTCTGCGCGAAGTGGCGGGAGCCATTCCGGGTGTCGAAGGCGATCACTACGCTCAGGGGATCCGAGGGCGGCCTGCGCGGCGAGGAGCGGAGCAGGGAAGAGGCGAGCCCCTGGGCGGACTCGCCGATCGTGCGGTCGTTGATGCGGTTCGGCCCCACTCCCATCGGACCACGCCGCCCGCCTGTCCCGAAAGGGATCACCTCTCCGAAGGCGTCGTTGAGCTCCTCCCATGCGCGGGAACCGACGAGTCGCGAAATCTCCTCGTGGTGGTCGGCGTACTCTTCCCCCTGCGCCCACCTCTGGAGATGGGCTCGGGCCTCGCGGGAGAGCGTCCCGCGCCGCCAGGCCTCGTCGATCTCCTCCAGGATCTTTGCTGAGATCATCTCCCCTCGAGCTTCCATTCGACAGTTTCCTCGATGCGGTCCCGCACGCGACGCACCACTGCCGGGTCCTCCAGGGTTGCGAGCATCTCGCTGGCCGTCCTCTTCTCGATCGGGTGCATCCAGCCGGGCGCGATCTCGACGAGAGGCTCCAGGACGAAGCGTCTCGCGTGCATTCGCGGGTGCGGCAGTGTCAGTTCGGCCCCCACGATCACCGCATCGTTCCAGGCCAGCAGGTCGATGTCTATGGCGCGAGGCTCTCCCTTCGGCGACCGGGCGTCCCGGCGCCGTCCCATGTCGCTTTCGACCTGAAGGCAGGCCGCCAAGGTCTCGGCGGGTTCCAGATCGGTGCTCGCGAGGACAGCCATGTTCAAGAACCAGCGAGAATCTGCCGCGGTGCCGACCGGCTCGGTCTCGTAGATCCCGGAGACCCGCAGAGGATCGATCCCTTTCTGCCGAAGGCGGCGCAGCGCCTCTCCGAGGTTTCGCTCGCGCTGTCCCTCGTTGGCCCCCAGCGAGAGCATGATGGCAGCCATCGCGAGGTATATTAGCTGATTGACCGCGGTCGGGCCGGCGGCTAACATTAAGATTTTCGACCGGATTCCCAGCAGCATCCCCCCGGAGGACCAGCCCGATGGTCACGGCGAAGAAGAAGCCCGTCAGCAAGGTCCCTTCCCAGCGAGAGGCGGCTCCCCCCAGGGGCGGCCGGACGGCCGGCGCGAGCCGGCGGTCGGTGACAGTGACCCCTCCGAAGCCGCGCTGGAGCGAGCAGTACGAGCAGGCCGTCAAGGAGTACGCCCGCGCCGTGGAGCAGGTTCAACGCCGGAACTGGGCCGAGGCCCAGCCCCTGCTCGAGGAGCTGGTGAAGCGCTACGGTGAGGAAGCCGATCTGCTGGACATCACCGACCGGGCCCGCACCTACCTCAAGATCTGCGCGAGGCACCTCCACCACGGAGGCACGCGCAGCCCTCAGGGCGCGTTCCTCCTCGGCGTCTTCCACAGCAACCGCGGGGAATACGACGAGGCGCTGCGGATGTTCGAGGAGTCCCTGGCCGGCGATCCGGGCTCCGACAAGATCCTCTACGCCATCGCCGCCGTGCGGGCTCTGAAGGGGGACCGGGGCGGGGCGATCGACTACCTGAGAAAGGCCGTGGCGGCCGACGACCGCAACCGCATCTACGCCCTCAACGATCCCGATTTCGACTCGATCCGCGATGAGCCGGAATTCATCGACCTTGTGGAGCCAGAGGAGGCCGGTGGCCGGCAGAAGTAGGCCGCTCCACATCGTCATCCTGGCCGCCGGGCTCGGCAAGCGGATGAAGTCCGCTCGCACCAAGCTCCTCCACGAAGTCGCCGGAAGACCGATGATCGACTACGTGCTCGATGCCGTCCTGCGCCTGCGGGCGGAGAGGAGGATCATCATCATCGGGAACCAGGCCGAAGCGGTCCGCGAACGCATTCCCCCAAGCCGTTTCGAGACCGTCTTGCAGCGCGAGCAGCTCGGCACGGGCCATGCGGTCCTCCAGACCGAGAAGCTCCTCTCCCGAGCGAGAGGAGACGTGCTGATCCTCAACGGCGATCTACCGGGCATCGCGCCGGCGACGCTGCGCCGGTTCACCGATGGGCACCGCTCACAGGGAGCCGCCGCATCGGTCCTGACTGCGATCCTTCCGGACCCCGCTGGCTACGGCCGCGTTGTCCGCGACGAGGAAGGGAAGTTCCTGCGGATCGTGGAACACGCGGACGCCACTGCGGCCCAGAGACGGATCCGGGAGATCAACGCGGGGGTCTATTGCTTCTCCACGGCCGCCCTGTTCCGGATGCTGCGGCGGCTGCGCCCGCAGAACCGTCAGGGCGAGATCTACCTGCCGGACGTCCTGGAGCTTCTGGCCGCCGAGGGGCTGGGCGTGCGGGCCGTCCAGCACGCCGACGCCTGGGAGGTGCTCGGGGTGAATTCCCGCTCGGAGCTGGCCGAAGCCTCGCGGAGGATCAACCAGCGCCGCGTCGAGGCGCTGATGGAGGGGGGGGTCACGGTTCTCGATCCGGGAAGCACCCGTATCGGCCCGGAAGTGAGAGTCGGCCGGGACACCATCCTTCACGGGAGCGTCCATCTCGGCGGGCGCACGAGCGTCGGCCGGAACAGCCTCATCTGTCCGGGCTGCTTCATCATGGACTGCCGGATCGGAGACGGGGTGACGCTGCTTCCCTACTCGGTTCTCATGGAAAGCGTCGTCGGCGACGGTTCCCGGGTGGGCCCCTTCGCCCACCTGAGGCCGGGGACGGTCCTGGCAGCGGCGGTGCACGTCGGGAACTTCGTCGAGGTGAAGAAGTCTCGGCTGGGCACCGGGACGAAAGCGAACCACCTCTCCTACCTCGGCGATGCCGAGATCGGCAGCGGCGTCAACGTGGGGGCCGGCACGATCACCTGCAACTACGACGGGGTCGCGAAACACCTGACGGTGATCGAGGACGGAGCCTTCATCGGCTCGGACACGCAGCTCGTCGCGCCCGTGACCGTGGGCAAGGGGGCCTACGTGGGCACGGGAGCAACGATCCGCGAGCATGTCCCCCCCGGAGCCCTGGCCGTCAGCGCGGGCAAGCAGCGCAACATCGATGGCTGGGTCGAGCAGAAGAAGCGCGAGTTGAAGGGTTAGGAGCGCAGCGCCATGTGCGGGATCGTCGGTTACATCGGACCCAAGAACGTCACGGAGGTGCTCGTCGACGGGCTGAGGAGGCTGGAGTACCGCGGGTACGACTCTGCCGGAATCGCCGTGGTGCGCGACGGAAGCATCGAGATCCGCCGGTGCGCCGGAAAACTGCGGAACCTCGAACAGGTCCTCTCGCGCCAGCCCGTCTCGGGCTCTTACGGCATCGCCCACACGCGCTGGGCGACGCACGGCCGGCCGAGCGAAGAGAACGCCCACCCGCACAGGGACTGCTCGTCGAGCGTCGTCGTCATCCACAACGGCATCATCGAAAACTACCTCCACCTGAAACGCAGCCTGGCATCTTCCGGCCACCGGTTCGCCACCGAAACCGACACGGAGGTCTACGCGCACATGGTGGAGGCCAACCTCAGGTCAGGACTGACGCTGGAGGAATCGGTCCGCCTGGCGCTGGGCGAGATCACGACTCGCGACATGGTCTTTCTCGACGACGGCGAGGTCGCCGTGATCACCCGCGACAACGTGCTCCTGACCGACAGCAAGGGAGGGCCCCGTCCGCTGCGCTCGCAGAGCATCTCCTGGGACCCCCTGCTCGCCGAGAAGGGGGGCTACCGCCATTTCATGCTCAAGGAGATCCACGAACAACCGCGGGCCATACGGGACACGCTCTACGGGCGCATCTGGCTCGACCGCGGGACGGTGGACCTCGGTCCAATGGAGCTCTCGGAAAAGGATTTTCAGACCGCTTCTAGGGCGATCATCGTCGCCTGCGGCACGTCCTGGCACGCCGCTCTGGCGGGGAAGTTCATGATCGAGCGGCTGGCGCGCATTCCGGTCGAGGTCGATTACGGCTCCGAATACCGCTACCGGAAGGCGGTGGTGACGCAGGACACGCTGCATGTCTTCGTCACGCAGTCCGGTGAGACGGCGGACACGATCGCCGCCCTGCGCGAGGCAAAGGCGCTCGGGGCGAAGTGCCTCTCGATCTGCAACGTCGTGGGCTCCATGGCGACCCGGGAGTCGCACGGGGTCATCTACACCCATGCCGGACCGGAGATCGGCGTCGCCTCGACGAAGGCCTTCGCCACCCAGCTGGTGGCCCTCTACCTGCTGGCGCTGCATCTTGCCCGCTGTCGCGGCGCCCTTTCAGAGGAGGAGATCCGCTCCCATGTGCAGTCCCTTGCGCACTTGCCGGCCCAGATCGAGCACGTGCTGAAAACCGAAGGAGAGATCGAGGCGCTCGCCAAGAGGCTCTTCCACGCCACCGACTTCCTCTACCTGGGCCGCGGGATCAATTATCCGATCGCCCTGGAAGGCGCGCTGAAGCTGAAGGAGATCTCCTACATCCACGCCGAAGGCTATCCGGCCGGCGAGATGAAGCACGGACCGATCGCGCTGATCGACGAGCATATGCCGGTGGTTGCGCTGGCGGTCAGGGATTCTGTTTACGAGAAGATGGTCAGCAATATCGAGGAGGTCAAGGCCCGCCTCGGAGTGGTGATTGCTCTGACCAGCGAAGGAAACAACGAGCTGGACGGGAAGGCGGACCATACGATCAAGGTTCCGGCCGCCAGCGACCTCGTCACGCCGGCGATCCTCGTCGTGCCGCTGCAGTTGCTCGCCTACCACATCGCCCTGCTGAGAGGCTGCGACGTGGACCAGCCCCGGAACCTCGCCAAGAGCGTTACGGTCGAGTGAACGTCGGGGCTGTCACGATGAACGACCTTCTGGCAGATCTCAATGACCGGCAGAGAGAGGCGGTCCGCTTTCCGTCAGGACCGCTGCTGATCCTCGCGGGAGCCGGCTCCGGAAAGACCCGTGTGATCACGCACCGCTTGGCCCACCTCATCCGCGAGCGGATCGCGACTCCGCGGGAGATCGTGGCCGTGACCTTCACGAACAAGGCCGCCGGCGAGATGAAGGAGCGGGTCGCTCATCTGCTGGGCGGGCTGGAAGCGGGCGCATGGGTCGGGACCTTCCACGCTCTCTGCCTGAGGATCCTGCGGCGGGATGGCGCGATGCTCGGATACTCCCCGGGCTTCGTCGTGTATGACACCGCGGACCAGCTCGCGCTCCTTCGGGCGTGCCTCAAGGAGCTGGGCATGGACGGGGCGGCCGAGACGGCCCGGTCGATGCTGCACCGCATCAGCTCGGCCAAGAACCTCCTCCAGACCGTCGAGCAGGTCGCGCAGCAGGCCAGCAGTCCGGCCGGGGAGCTGTTCGCCCGGATCTACCGCGCTTACCAGGAAGGGCTGAAGAAGAACAGCGCCGTCGACTTCGACGACCTGATCTTCCAGGCCCTCCTTCTCTTCGAGAGCTTCCCGGGTGTCGCGGAGCGCTACGCCTCGGCGAGCCGGTTCCTCCTCGTGGACGAGTACCAGGACACCAACCACGCCCAGTTCGAGCTGGTGAAGAGCCTGGGACGCCGGCACCGGAACATCTGCGTCGTGGGCGACGAGGACCAGTGCCTCACGGCGGGAACGCTCGTCACGATGGCCGACGGGAGCCGGAAGTCGATCGAACAGGTGCGAAAAGGGGATCTCGTCCTGTCCTGCTACGGGAGCGGCGACCTGCGGCCGGCACCAGTTTCGGAGATCTTCCGCAAGAAACGACGAGGGGAGGCCGTCCTTCTCCTGACGGAGAAGGGGCACCGCCTCGTGAGCACGCCCGAGCACACCCATTTCGCTGGATACCGGCTGGGTATTGCTCGGCAGAGGTATCTCACGTACCTGATGTTCAAGGAGGGGGTGGGCTACAGGCTCGGGACCTCATGTGTCTACACGAAGGGGTTCGTGAAACCGGTGGTCGGCGCTTTCCTCCGAGCCCGCCAGGAGCACGCCGATGCCCTGTGGGTTCTGTCCACGCACAGCTCGGAGAACGAGGCGCGGGCGGAAGAGAGTATCCTCTCTCTTCGCTATCAGATCCCGACTCTCCCCTTCGTGCCTCGTAAAGGACGGTCTCGCAACGGCCTTGTTCACGACGCTTCGTACATCAAGAGGGTGTTCGGCTCATTCGACACCGCACATACCGCGGCACGGCTCCTCGCAGACCACTGCCTCTCCCTGGACCATCCGCATCACCTCCCTCGGTCGAGGGACTCCAGACGCCGCAACGTGGTCGTGACGCTTTGCGGGGACCGCCGGGGGGCGAGGTCTCTGCATCGCATCTCGATAATAGGAAACGATCTCAAGGGAAGGCGGCGGCTCGAATCGCTCGGTTTCAGCGTCCGTCCGGCGAGGTCGGATTCGCGGAGCTGGCGGTTCGAGACGGCAAGCAAGTCCTTCGGAACCCTCCTGCAGACCGTCGACCGCATCCGAGAGGCTTTCGACCTCCGCCTCATCCTCAACGCCCGTCTGGGGAAAAACGATGGTGCCCTCATCGAATCCAACTCCCTCCCCTTCCTGCCGGCCTCGGGCCTCCGCCCGGGGATGGCTCTTTTCGACGCGAATGCCGGCTACGACAGCGTGGAATCGGTCGAGTGGGTGCACCTCGAGGAGGACGTCTTCGACCTGAACGTCGAGGGAACGCATAACTTCGTCGCCAACGGCATCGTGACGCACAATTCGATTTTTTCCTGGCGAGGAGCGGACATCAGCAACATTCTTGACTTCAAGGCCCACTACCCCGACGCGACCATCATCAAGCTCGAGCAGAACTACCGCTCCACGCGGACAATCCTCTCCGCAGCGGATGCGGTCATCGCCCACAACAGATCGAGGATCGGCAAGACCCTCTGGACCGACAACCCGACGGGCGAGCCTCTCGAGCTGACGATCGCCCAGGACGACCGCGCGGAAGCCGAGCAGGTCCTGCGCCTCGTTCGTTCGATGACCTCGCGAGGCCGGCGGCTCGAAGAGATCGCCGTGCTCTACCGGACCAACTACCAATCGCGGCTGTTCGAGGAGGTCTTCCTGCGGGAGCGGATCCCCCATCAGGTCGTCGGATCGGTGCGCTTCTACGAGCGGAAGGAAATCAAGGACGTGGTGGCTTACCTCCGGGTCCTGATGAACGCTGATGACGATCTCTCCCTGGGCCGGATCCTGAACGTCCCCCCCCGGGGGATCGGCAAGGGAACCCTCGACGCTCTCTTCGAGATCGCCCGCGCCGAGGAGGTCTCCCTCAATCGTGCGATCGAGCTGGCTGTGGGGCGCAGGGAGCTGCCGGCCCGGGCCGACAACGCCCTGCGCGATTTCATGACCCTGCTCGATGAGCTGCGCTCCGCCGCGGCCGGGTCGGCGCTGATCCCGGCCTCCTCCGGCGCCCCGTCCGGCCCGCGCAGCGGCGTCACGGCGCTTCTTGCGACGATCACAAACCGCATCGGCTACACCGCCCATCTGGAGAAGGCCTATCCAGGCGACTACGAGGCGCGTCTGCAGAACCTCGACGCGCTGGTTTCCGCAGCAGCCGAGTACGACGAGGAGGGCGCCACGGAGGGGCTGCAGGGGTTCGTGGATCGTTCATCCCTCCGCTCCGATACGGACGACGTGCAGGCGAGCGGCGGGGTGACGCTGCTGACGGCTCACTCGGTCAAAGGGCTCGAGTTCCCTGTGGTGATCGTCACCGGCCTGGAGGAGAACGTCTTCCCTCACATCCGCTCCTCCGACTCGCAGGCAGAGCTCGAGGAGGAGAGGAGGCTCTTCTACGTAGCCATGACTCGCGCCCGCGAGCGGCTGTTCCTGACAGCCGCCGCCAGCCGGCGCTCGTTCGGCGACTTCGTCGAGAACCCTCCCTCCCGCTTCCTGGAGGAGATCCCCTCCGAGCTGGTTTTGGAAAAGGTTGCAGTCCCCGCCGGATACCTTTCCGGGGCGGGCTACAACCCCTGGCGGGACCGCGCGGGGGCGGGACGAACAGGCCGCCCCGGCCCCCGAGGTCGCCAGGTGGCCCGGGGCGCCGAATCGATCCACTACGACCCTGGAGAGGACGAGGACGGCTACGCCGTGGGGATGAAGGTCACCCATCCGATGTTCGGGAAGGGGACCATCGCGGCAGTGGAGGGAAGCGGGCCATCCTTGAAGCTCACGATCAGATTCGCGGGAGCCGGGACAATCACATGCGCCGCGGGATGATCGTCAAGTTCGAGGGGGATCTCTGGCGGGTCCACGAGGTGGAGCACCAAACTCCCGGGAACCTGCGCGCGCGCGTCCAGACCAAGCTGAAGAACCTGCGTTCCGGAACCATGAAGGACCAGCGGTTCCGCTCCGAGGACGATGTCGAGAAAGCGAACTTCGAGACGAAGGACATGCAGTATCTCTATTCGGAAGGAAACGACCACTACTTCATGGACATGAGGAGCTATGAGCAGGTCCACCTGAACGAGGAGGTGCTGGGGGAGATGGTGAGCTACCTTGTGCCGAACATGATGGTGACGGTCGATTTCCACGACGGGTTCCCGGTCGGCATCGAGCTCCCCTCGGCGGTCGAGATGAAGGTGATCGAAACGACGCCCGAGGTGAAGGGCGCCACCGCATCGGCCCAGCGCAAGCCGGCCACCCTGGAGACCGGCCTGATCGTACAGGTTCCTTCCTTCATCCAGAAGGGCGAAACGATCCGGGTCTCGACCGAGGACGGCTCCTATCTCGAACGCGTCAACCGTTAGCCGCTGGCCTCAGTCGGAGGGCAAGGCGGCGCCGAGGGCTCAGAAACGGATCCTCGTGCCAACCGAGACCGAGCCGCCCGATAGGTCGAACTTGTCGAAGCCCTGGAAATCGGAGGAGAGGTCGTCTTTGGCGCGCGACACCTTCCCTTCTACGAAGAGACCGACCTGCCGGTTCGCCTGGATGTCCACGCCCAGAACCCCGTGGTACTCCGGCGTGATGCCGCGCGAGTGGAAGCGCCCAGTGAAAATAGTGGCTGGAGTCGTGCTGGTGTCGACGAAGTCTCCCTTCTCTTCGTACCTCCATAGCATGGCACCGCCGCCGAAACCGAAATAGGGGACGACCCGCATGAAGCCATGATGTCGGTCGCCGCCGCGGTACTGACCGAAGGGCATTATGCGGAGCGTGGCTGTCACCGGAAACAGCCTAAGGCGCAGGCGCTGTTCGATCGGATTGCCGAAGGCGTCCGTGAATCTTCTGTCCTCCGAGGTGGTGCCGCCGTCGTAGTAGGAAGCGCCGACGTCGAAAGAGACGAAGTTGTTGATCGCAGAGCCCACTCGCGCCCCGATGATCGCGTCGTCGAAGTCCTCGGTCGAGACGGTGAGGTCACGCTCGTTCTGATGCCAGAGCTGGCTGGCGCCCCGGGGCTCGAAGGCGCCCAGCGTGAAGGACACCTCGTCGCTATAAGGCTGCCGGCGATCCCAGGGTCCGGCCAGCGAAGCGCTGCTGGACAGGGCAGTGATCCATAGCAGAATGCAGGCGTAGCGTTTCATTGACATTGTCTCCCTTTTTCCATCGGTCCCCCACATGGTGCAGCAGGAAGAATGCCAACCGTTCATCACGAGCGAACCAGCGGGTGTTCAGTTGCAACCTATTGATCTGACGCGAGTTAATGCCAAGTCCCCCCCAAGCAGCAGCGTCGAAATGACGCCGCTCATTCGACCTGAAGAGTGGACGCGTCCCGATCCGATTCTGACCACGGAGAATCCACATTCCGGCTGTGCCTGACTCCGGGCCCGGCTTGCGTGAGGTTAAGACCACGTTAAGGCCTTAAGAAACAATAAGTTTTCGCTTGTTTGCGGGAACGGGTATAATTATCTTCATAGCGGTAAAAAACGATGCCAACTGTTCGCTCAGAAAAGGGGGGCGTCATCACGGCCGACTCGACCAGGAGCAGAGGAGAGAACATCGACATACTCCCCATGGGAGAGGTCGATCGTTCTCCGTTCGATTACCTCGCTCTCGGATTGCGGATCCGCTTCGGCCGAAGAGTGGAATTCCTCCCCGACCAGCCCCTTCCCGAGGAAGCTTTCGATCGGACTCGCGGGCAGTGGCTGGCCCGCGAGCTGCTTCGTTCGATCAAGCCGAGACCGTCGACCTGGCGGACGCTTGCAGTTGTGGGAGTGGATCTCTTCGCTCCCGGCCTGACCTTCGTCTTCGGCGAGGCTGATCCGACCGGCCGCCGCGCCATCTTCTCGATCGATCGGCTCCGGCCGGAGCGTGCAGGAGAACCGGCGGACCGTGAGTTGCTTCTCGGCCGCTGTCTGAAGGAGGCCGTACACGAGGTCGGGCATACCATTAGCCTGGGCCACTGCCGCGACCGCTTCTGCGTGATGCGCTTTTCGAACTCGCTGGCGGACACCGACCTCAAGCGGGACAACTTCTGCGGCCGATGCCGCCGCCTTGTCGCGCGGGGCACCGCAGGGCTCGCTGGAACCGCGGCGGCGCCGCGCCGTTGATGAGAGCGATCGGTCCGAGATAACTCTTCGGATCAGGTCACAGGGATGTTCGCGGGCTTCTGGAGCTGGATGGACAGTTCCGTCCCCTCCTTCATCTCGACCTCCTTCCCCTTCGTCCCGAGCACCACGCCTGTGCCGATCGCCCCTCCGGCGATCGCTCCGACCAGCGCGTCCTTCCCGTGCTTGCCGAAGAGCTTCCCGAGCAGGGCCCCGGCCGCCGCGCCGCCGGCGATCGTCGCCGCGTCACGCTTCTTCGTGCTCGGGGCCACGCTCGAGAGGGTGGCCGTTATGGGGACGCGGGTGCCGTCTTCCAGTACGAGGGCGTCGAAGCGCAGCACGAGCTTGGCCAATCCCTTCACCCTCTTGGCCGGCTCCACCTCGGTCACGGTCCCCTCGACCTTCATCCCCTCCTTCAGCGTGACGGCCTTACCATCCTCCGCTCCATGCAGGCGGAGCGGATCGCTGACCGTGGCCGTGAACGTGTCGCCGACCCCGTTCGATTTCGACGAGAGTGTCGCGTCGAGCTGAACGCGGATCTTCCTCCCCTCCGGCAAGGTCATCGTCTCGCGCGCCTTCTGGGGGCGGGGCTGCTCCCCCCTGGGGGGAATTTCGCTTTCCCCTGCAGCTTCATCGGCCGGGGCTCTCCTGCCGCTCGCTGTCCGGCGGCCGGGCGGGCCGCCGGGCGAGCCGCGGTGGGAGCTAGACGCGCTTCCTTCCGAAGAGCCCATGCCCGGCTCGGACGAGGCGGAACCCGAGCCCGCCCCTTCGGCGGCCGCTTCATCGGGAGGGGCGTTCTGCACCGTCTCTTTTCCACCCCTGCAGCCATACAGCGCGGCCAGAGCCACGAGTGCGATCGGTATCCACAAGCGGTCCTTCATGTCCACCATATCCACCTCCTCCGATCTGATAATTGCGCCGTGACGGCCCTTTCGCCACCCCAGGCCGACTGCGTCCCGCTGCGGCGAGGTCTCCTGAAAAACGCGGGGCACTAGTGTCCCGTCTCAGAAATATCTTGAGCATCAAGGGCGCCGATGCGCCCGGCCAGCAAGGCGCGACGAGGGCTAATATCGGGAATATTCAACTGAGGAGCAACGCAGCAGGCCGAGATGCAGCGGCGGCCGACTGCCAAGAGATTTCGGAGACGGGACACTAGGATTCCAGGGCTCGCGGAGGGGCCGCAGCCCGGCGCTCGACCAGTCCGTCCAGCACCTCGATGGCCGAGGCGTACCGTCCATGCGGCACGCTGACAAGGGCTCCCTCGACGAGACCCCGCAGGCTTCCGAGCAACTCCCGGGCGATGGCGATCCCCTCCTGCTGCGGGTGGCCCTCGGACTCTGCACGCCGCATCCGTTCCAGGACCCCCTCTGGCACGACCACGCCCGGGATCTCGTTGTTGAGGAACTCGGCGTCCCTGAAAGAGGCGAGAGGAACAATCGAGGCGATCAGCGGCACCTTCACGTGCGCGATCCGCCGGCTGAACTGCTCCAGCAGCCCCACGTCGAAAACCGGCTGGGTCACGGCGTATTCCGCTCCCGCGTCGACCTTCCACTCGAACCGGCTGATCTCACGGTCCAGGTCGGAAGCGCCCGGCTTCGCCCGCACGCCGATGTGGAAGGCGGTCGGCGCACCGATCGCGTTGCCGCCGATGTCGATGGCGCGGTTCAGCCGGTGCACCATGTTGGTCAGACCGATCGCATCGACTTCGAAGACGCCGTTGGCCCCGGGGTACTGACCGGCTGGAGCGGGATCGCCCGTGATCAGCAACAGGTTGCGGATTCCGAGCACCCAGGCGCCGAGGAGGTCCGACTGCATGCCGGGGAGATTGCGCTCCCGGCAGCCGTACTCCACGATCGATTCGATGCCCCCCTGTTTCATCAGCAACTGCGCGAGGGCCTGTGGCGTCATCCGGGCCGAGGCCGAGGGGCGCTCGGGAATCAGGATGGCATCGACTTCCTGCTCCGAGACGTAGCGGACTCCCTCCAGCACCTCGGAAGCGTCGCACCCCTTGGGCGGCAGGACCTCCACGCAGACCACGAACCTGCCGGCGACGAGAGCCCGCGCGAGACCGCTCTTGTCGGCCCTCCGCACCTCCTCGACCGCCCGGCCGGGTCCGGGCGACGGGACGGTGATCACCGTCCGCCGCACGGCCGGCTGCATGGTCCGGATCGCTCTACGGATCGCGCGGATGTGGTCGGGCGTCGTTCCGCAGCAGCCTCCCACGACCCGCGCTCCCGCCTGGATGAAGCGCCGGGCGTAAGAGGCGACGTATTCCGGAGAGCAGAGGTAAAGGTTCCTCCCGTCGATGTTGCGGGGGCGGCCCGCGTTCGGCATCGCCGAGATCTTTCGCCGCGTCGCCTCGGCCATGCGCTCCACGGCCGTCAGCATCGCCGCGGGCCCGACGCTGCAGTTGACGCCGACCACGTCGGCCCCCCAGGCGTCCAGCTTCGCGGCAAACACCTCAGGAGCTGTCCCCTCGAGGCTGTTGCCGTCATCTTCAATCGTCATCGAGGCGATGATCGGGACGTCCGACACCGAGCGGGCGGCGCGGATGGCGGCGGCAATCTCGTTGAGGTCCGAGAAGGTCTCGAGGACGAACAGGTTCGCACCGCCCCGCACGAGCGCCTCCGCTTGCTCCCGGAAGAACTCCTCGGCCTCCGTGATCGATGTCGGCCCCCATGGCTCGATGCGGATGCCGAGCGGACCGACAGCCCCGGCGACGTAGAGGCTGTCTCCAGCCGCTTCCCGGGCGATCCGCGCCGACTCGAAATTGATCGCCGTCGTCTGCTCGCCGAAGCCGTATTTCGTCAGCTTGACGCGGTTCGCCCCGAAGGTGTTGGTCTCCAGTACGTCGGCGCCGACGTCCGCGTAGGCCATGTGGACCTGGCGAACCAGCTCGGGAGAAGACAGGGACAGCTCGTCGAAGCAGCGGTTGACGAACACGCCGCGGCGGTACAGCTCCGTCCCGATACCGCCATCGAACAGGACGATGCTCTGCTCCAGGAATTCCAGGAAGGGCTTGCGCTGCGATCCCATCGGATGTCTCGTGCTCGGAGACGGGGCACGGGCGGCCCCGGCTCTGCTCGCTACTCCAACACTTCGGCCCGCCGGAGCCCGAGGGTGTTGTTGTACTCCTTCGATCCGACAGAGTCTGTATGCCCCTCGACCTCGATATAGACGGACTTGTTCAACGCCTTGACCTTCCCCGCCAGATCATCCAGCACGGAAGAGGCCTCGGGAGGGACCTTCGCCTTGTTGAAGCCGAACTTCACCTGGTCGTTGGTGAGGGTCACCTCCCACAGCACCTTCCCCTTCGCGAGCTTCTCTGCGTTTCCGGCTCTGGTGCTGGCGGCCTCCGCCGTCTGACGGGCCTCGTCGGTCTTGGCGTCGAGCCGTGCGACCTCCCTCTGCGTCTCCGATTTCAGATCGCCGGTGCGCCGTTCGTTCTCCTCGACGCCTGTCTGCACTTCGCCGATCTTCTTGTCCTCGTTCTGCGCCGTCTGCCGGAAGAGCTTCTTGGTCACGCAGCCGGCGAAGGACGACATCATGAGGAGAAGGGCAAAGGTCGTGAACAAGCGTGCGGCTGTCATCCTCATGGGCACCTCCCGGGGGCAAGAGTAAGTACGGACACCCGGCCGCCCTGCCCCGCTGGCGGCCGCTCCGGTGCTGTGAGCAATTATAAGACAGTCAAAGACACAGTCGATCGGCCGGGAGCGGGTCGCGCAAAGGTCCGAGGACGGGAGTCGGCCCTCAGCGGGTCAGGGAGCGAGGACGTATCCCTTGCGCGTGCGCACGTTGTACCGGCCGTTATTGGCCACCAGGGCGATCCGGCGAAACTTCCCATTGCGGGAGCTGCTGGGCGGAGTGTATCCGAGCACGTATTGGTTGCGCAGGTCCTCCTGGATCTGGCTGACGGCCTCCTTCATGTCATTGGAGTCATGGATGAGGAAGAAGGCCCCGCCGGTCTCATCGGAGACCTGCCGCAGCACGTTCTCCGCATCGGTCTGGAGCTTCTTGTCCCCCGTCAACTCGCGGCTCTCGTCTGCGAATCCGATGCAGTAGAACGGCACGTCCACGGAACGCGCGGAGGCCATCGCCTTCCCCAGAGACAGCGTGCTGTAGTTGTCCACTCCGTCGGTGAGCAGCACGATCGCCTTGCGTCCCTGGCGCTGCCGGTTCACCATCCCCGGGACCCCCGCGATGGCGTCGTTCAGGGCGGTCTGTCCGTAGGCTTTCACCGCACTCAGGTACTTCAGGGTTTCGGTGCGGTTGCGAGTGAAATCCGTCAGTACCGCCACCTGCCGATCGGCAAAGGCGATCAGGGCAGCTTCATCGAATGATCGGAGGCTACTGAGGAAATAGCGGACGGCCTGCTTGGCGGTGCCGATCTTCCCCGACATCCGCATGCTCCCGGAGACATCAAGGACGAACGCAATGCTGACCGGCCGGCTGAGGTCCCTGGCGAAGTACTCGATCCGTTGCCGCGCGCCTTCCTCGTACAGCACGAAATCCTCGGGGCCGAGATTCAGAACTGGCCGGCCCTTTCGGTCCGCCACCACGGCCGGGACCATGACGAGATCGACGGAAGCCTTCTCGACGAAGCGCCCTTTGAGAAGCTCCTCGATCTCACGATCCTCCTTGCTCTTCCTGGAGGCTCCTGTGTTCGCCAGGTGTCCTTCCTCGTCGAGGGGTCCCTGGTCCCCGGCGGCCGGCGTGAATCCCGCCAGCAGGATGCAAAGGGAAATGGAAGAAACGGCGGAGGAGAAACTCCGATGGGGGCCGAGATATTTGATCATCATCTTTTCTCTTCCCTCGCCAACAGGACCCGTCTATACATATTCAGGTCCGTCCCAGGAGTTCGCAACTCGGCTCGGAGGCCGCGGGCTTCCCTATTCCCATAACCCACTATGCGCCAGCACCTTACTACCGCAAGTGTTTTTTACCAGCCTTCCGTGGGCATCTGAGGGGAGTGCGGTCCCCCCTGGAGAAGAAAGAGAGGGTGACGCTTGCCATGTCGGGGGCGGCCCTGCCGCCCGAGATCAGGGCGCAGCGAAAGCCTTGCCGGGTTTTCCGCCGGCTGGAGCAGCAGTCAGAGGAGCACGCTGAGACAACCCAGCCAGACCCTCCCGCGCCCCGGCACGGAGGGTCTGGGTCTCGTTCGCCTCAGCAGGATCCGGATCGTGCTCGAGCACGAAGCGGTATTCCTTCCCTGCCTCCTGCTCTCGCCCTTCGGCTGCGAGGGTATCCGCGAGATAGAGACGTGTCCTCAACCAGTTGGGGGAGACCTTCAGCGACTGCCGGAGGAGTTCCTCGGACCTCTCCAGGTCGCGCTTGGGCCGCGGGACCTGGTAGAAATACCGGCCCAGGGCCCGATAGCCAGCGCCGCAACCCCAGCCGGGGGATTTCTTGATGACGGATTCCATGTCCGATTCGAACTCGCCTCCCAATCCTTTCAACATCGAGCGGAACATCCCGATGCCGCGACCGTAGAGGGAGACCGCGAGACCATGGTAGAAGCGCCCCTCGATGCCCTCCGGGCGCGCCGCAACCGCCCTCTCCGCCCATTCCAGCGCCTGCTTGCCCAGCGCCTTCAGGCGATCGGAAGCCTTCTCGTCGTCGAGCCTGTCCCCAATGGCCCAGGCGGCTCGCGCCGCCCTCCAGAGGAGGTCGTACGAGTCCTGATGCTCCGGGACCGCTTTCTGAAGCTCCTGAAGATCCTGTTCCCGCGCCTGTTCGCTCTCGGGCCCATCGAAACGGGCATCGCTCACGGCGACGATGCTCGAGATTTCCCCGGCGTTCGCGGCTTCTCCCAGGACGGCCGCTCCGGCTGCGGCGAGCAGAGCCGCGGCGAGAGCCATCCGAACGATCGAGAGGAACGAACGCTCCATCACGCCCACCTCATGCCTCCAGTGCCTCGGCCGCGCCCTGCTGACCGCCTCTGGCGATTCTGACACGCGGAAGCGACGCCCTGCCAGTCCGACGCTACCGTCCTACTACCGTCCCGGTATCTAGAACGGGGCATCCGGCGTCCTTTGCCGTCATGGTGTGGACCACGGG
>QHYA01000155.1 GCA_003223995.1 Acidobacteriota bacterium
GAGCCGGCGAGGCGCCGGCTCCCGATTCTTCCGGCTTGGGCGCGTCCGCTCCCGCGCCGTCGGATCCGGCCAATCCTCCCCCGGCCGATCCCGCCTGAGCCCGCCCTCCCCAGCCTCGGCACTCGCTTCCGCCCGGTTGTCACCGCCCGGCCCTCCCTGGCAGGCGGCGAGGACCGCCCGCCCCCGCCTCGGGGCGCGATGATGGCGCCGAGTCGCGTCAATCACTACAGAGCCAAGCAGGCGGAGTGACTGGCGCCTGCTGACTGAGAATCGTGCACATGGAAGTGCGGGATAGCAGGTCTTGCATGGTACAATCTCGTTTTCAGAGTCCTCTAAGGAAGAGCTGAACGTGATCGGACGACTTCTGACAAAGATCATCGGCACCCGCGGTGAGCGAGAACTGCGCCGGATGCAGCCGATAGTCACGCGCGCTGGCGAGCTCGAGTCCCGGATGAAGGCGCTTTCCGATGCGGAGTTGCGCGCCCAGACGGCTGCATTCCGCGAGCGGTTGGAGCGGGGCGAGACGCTGGACGACATCCTGCCCGAGGCGTTTGCCGCGGTCCGCGAGGCGGCCCGCCGCTCGCTCGGCATGCGGCATTTCGACGTCCAGATCCTCGGAGGCGTCGTCCTGCACGAGGGGAAGATCGCCGAGATGAAGACGGGGGAGGGAAAGACGCTCGTCGCCACCCTTCCGGCCTACCTCAACGCGCTGTCGGGCAAGGGGGTCCATGTCATCACCGTGAACGACTACCTCGCCAAACGCGACGCCGAGTGGATGGGCAAGGTCTATTCCACCGTCGGCCTGAGGGTCGGCGTCATCCAGCACGATCTTGGTGACCTGGAGAGGAAAGCGGCCTACGCCGCGGACGTGACCTACGGGACGAACAACGAGTTCGGCTTCGACTACCTCCGAGACAACATGAAGTTCTCGCTGGAGGCGATGGTCCAGCGCGGCCACCACTATGCCATCGTCGACGAGGTGGACTCGATCCTGATCGACGAGGCCCGCACGCCCCTGATCATCTCCGGACCTTCCGAAGGCTCCACCGAGATGTATTTCAAGGTGGACAAGATCATCCCCAAGCTCACCCTTGCGGCCAAGATCAGCGACTTCACGCGCCCCGAGGAGCGCGAGGCGCTCGAGGAGCAGGGGGACTACATGGTGGACGAGAAGGCCCGGGTGGCCTCCCTCACGGAGCGGGGAATGGCCCACGTCGAGAAGCTCCTTGGCACGCCGGGACTCTACGAGGAGGACAGCTTCGAGAACATCATGGGGCGCCATGCGGTCGAGCAGGGTCTGCGCGCGCACACCCTCTACGAGTGCGACGTCCATTACATGGTCAAGGACGGACAGGTCGTGATCGTGGACGAGTTCACCGGGCGGCTGATGCCGGGCCGCCGCTGGTCGGACGGGCTGCACCAGGCGGTCGAGGCGAAGGAAGGGGTGAAGATCGAGAAGGAGAACCAGACCCTCGCCACGATCACGTTCCAGAACTTCTTCCGCATGTACGCGAAGCTCGCGGGCATGACCGGCACGGCCGACACCGAGGCGGTGGAGTTCGACAAGATCTACAACCTGGAGGTCGTGGTCGTCCCCACGAACCGCTCCCTCATCCGCCACGAGTTCCCAGACGTGGTCTACATGACCGAAAAGGAGAAGTTCTCCGCGGTCGTGGACGAGATCGAGGAGGGCCACAAGCGGGGTCAGCCCGCGCTCGTAGGCACCGTGAGCATCGAGAAATCGGAACATCTCTCCGGCTTACTGAAGCGTCGGGGGATCAAGCACGTCGTCCTCAACGCGCGCTACCACGCCCAGGAGGCGGAGATCGTCGCTCAGGCTGGACGGCTGGGAGCGGTGACGATCGCAACGAACATGGCCGGGCGCGGAACCGACATCCTGCTGGGAGGCAATCCGGAGTTCCTCGCCAAGCAGCTGCTCTCGGCCTCCGGCGTGTCGCCGGATCAGGTCACCGACGAGCAGAGAGAGAAGGCTCTCGCGCAGGCGCGGCGCGACTGTGACGAGCAGCACGAGAAGGTCGTCTCGCTCGGAGGATTGCACATCATAGGGACGGAGCGTCACGAGGCCCGCCGCATCGACAACCAGCTCCGGGGGCGGGCGGGCCGGCAGGGGGATCCAGGCTCGTCGCGCTTCTACCTGTCGCTCGAGGACGACCTGATGCGCATCTTCGGAGGCGACAGGCTGAAGGCGTTCATGAGCCGGCTGAACATTGAGGAGGGGACGCCGATCGAATCCCCCATGGTCACCCGCTCCATCCGCAAGGCCCAGAAAAACGTCGAGCAGCGGAATTTCGAGATCCGCAAGCACCTGCTCGAGTACGACGACGTGATGAACAGCCAGCGGAAGGAGATCTACCGCCTGCGGCGGGAGGCGCTGGGGGAGGCGGACCTCCGTCAGTACGTGATGGACAAGGCGCGCGACATCCTCGACTGGCTCATCGAGACCCACCTTCCGGCCGCGGAGGACCCGGGAGACTGGCAGATCGAGGAATTCCGCAGGTTGGTATTGCATCACTTCGGCATCGATATCGAGCGCGAAGGGATCAAGCCCGCCGATCTCGGGACCGAGAAGGCCCGCGAGAGGATCTCGGGCCTGGTTCGGGCCAAGTACGAGGCGAAGGAGAAGAAGGTCAACCCGGAGATGATGCGCGCCTACGAGCGGCACATCATCCTCAGCATCATCGACTCCCGGTGGAAGGACCACCTGCTGGCCATGGACCATCTGAAGGAGGGGATCGGGCTGAGGGCGTACGGCCAGCGGGATCCCCTCGTCGAGTACAAGCGGGAATCGTTCGAGATGTTCTCGGAGATGAAGAACCGGATCGAGGACGAGCTGGTCCGGTTCCTGATGCTCTTCGAGCCCATGACCGAGGAGGAGCGCGCCGAGGAGGAGCGCAAGCGCCGGCGGGAGCAGGAGATGATCTTCCAGGCAGCCTCGCGCTCGCGCGCCGGCACGGAGGCGAACCGCCCGGTCGTCCACGCCGGCCCGAAGACAGGCCGCAACGAGCCCTGCCCCTGTGGCTCCGGCCGGAAGTTCAAGAAGTGCCACGGAGCCGCCGGGGCTGCCGCCGCAGGGTGAAGGGCCGCTGCATCGCGGCCTGAATCGCCGGATGGCCGCGCCGGACCGAGGTAAACTATCCCATGCTCGAAGCGACCATCCCTGAAGGACTGACGTTCGACGACGTGCTGCTGGTTCCAGCGCGCTCTCGCATCCTGCCCAGCCAGGTGGACACCCGCACGCGCCTGACCCGCAGCATCAACCTGAACATCCCTCTCGTCTCGGCGGCCATGGACACGGTGACCGAGTCGCGTCTGGCGATCGCCATGGCGCAGATGGGCGGGATCGGCATCATTCACAGGAACATGCCGGTCGAGGCCCAGGCGGCCGAGGTGGACAAGGTCAAGCGGTCCGAGTCGGGCATGATCGTCGATCCGATCACCATGCGTCCGGACCAGAAGATCTCCGAAGCGCTGGATGTCATGGCGCGCTTCCGGATCTCGGGTGTCCCCGTGGTGGACGAGTCGGGGAAGCTCGTGGGGATCCTCACCAATCGCGATCTCCGGTTCGAGACACGCGTGGACCTGCCGATCTCCGAGCGGATGACCAAGAAGAACCTGATCACGGTCCCTCAGGGGACGACACTCGAGGATGCGAAGAAGATCCTCCACGAGCACCGGATCGAGAAACTCCTCGTCGTGGACAGGGACTATCGCCTGAAGGGACTGATCACGGTCAAGGACATCCAGAAGGTCATCAAGTACCCGGCTGCCTGCAAGGACGAGCTGGGGCGGCTGCGGGTCGGAGCGGCCGTGGGCGCAGGCAAGGACTCGGAGGAAAGGGCCAGGGCTCTCGCGGAGGCCCATTGCGATCTCCTCGTGGTGGACACGGCCCACGGGCACTCCGAGGGGGTGATGGAGACCATCGCCCGGCTGAGGGAGGCCTTCCCGCAAGTCCAGCTCGTTGCCGGAAATGTCGGGACGGAGGAAGGGGCGCAGGCCCTGATCGACCGGGGCGTGGACGCAGTGAAGGTCGGCGTTGGCCCGGGCTCCATCTGCACCACGCGCATCGTCACGGGGGCCGGCGTGCCGCAGCTCACGGCGATCGCCGAGTCCGCCCGCGCCAGCGAGAAGGCGGGCGTGCCCCTGATCGCCGATGGCGGCATCAAGTACTCAGGGGACATCACGAAAGCCCTGGCGGCCGGAGCCACATCGGTCATGATCGGCAGCCTCTTCGCGGGGACGGAGGAATCCCCCGGCGAAACCGTCCTCTATCAGGGGCGGACGTTCAAGGAGTATCGCGGGATGGGGTCGCTCGGAGCCATGAAGGAGAAGGAAGGGAGCCGCGACCGGTACTTCCAGGACGAGTACGACGAGCGAAAGCTCGTGCCGGAAGGGATCGAGGGGCGGGTGCCGTACAAGGGGCCGATCACCGCTCTGATCGCACAGCTTGTCGGCGGCCTGCGGGCCGGGATGGGCTACTGCGGCTGCTCCGACGTCGCGACTCTAAGGCGGGAGGCCCGCTTCATCAGGATCACGCAGGCCGGTCTGAGGGAAAGCCACGTCCACGACGTGATCATCACCAAGGAAGCCCCAAACTACCGTCTGGACTGAAGCGGGCGCCCGATCCGGCATCCTGGCCGAGGGTCAGGAGTCCGATGTGCGGGGGAGGCTGCGCACCGCCAGGCGACGGCTCCCCTCGCCAAGATCCTCGAAGCAGATCTGCAGTGCCCCTTCCTTCAGATCGGCGGGGAGCTTCTCGCCCCACTCCACGGCGACGACGCCGGATTCCAGGCACTCCTCGATGCCCAGCCCGAATGCCTCCTCCGGGTCTTCGAGCCGATAGAGATCGACGTGGTAGAGCGGCAGCCGTCCTTGATGAGGAGATATGAGCACGAATGTGGGTGAAGAGATCTCGTCGGGGTCGATCCCAAGCCCCGCGGCCAGCCCGCGCACGAAGACGGTCTTTCCGACCCCCAGCTCTCCCACCAGCAGAATCAGCTCGCCTCCTTTCAAGCGAGAGGCGAGCTTCTGCCCCAGGGCTTCTGTCTCATCCTCCGAGAGCGAGAAGAGAACCTCTTCCGCACGGGCCCCAGGGGAGCGACGAATGCGGGACCTCACGCGCCGCCCTCCCTCAACTCCCGCAAAGCCTCCGGGTAACAGGTGAGAAGATCGCCGGCCATCAACGGCTCCTCTCCCAACCGCGCGGCGGCGAGGTCTCCCGCACGCCCATGAAGCCACGCGGCGAGCAAGCAGGCCGCCAGGGGATGGTGTTTCTGTCCCAGAAGCGATGCGATCAGCCCGGTCAGCACATCCCCGGAGCCCGCCGTCGCCATACCGGGATTGCCCGTGGGGTTCACGAACACCCCGCCGTGCGGAGTGGCCACCAGCGTGCGGTAGCCCTTGAGAACGAGGAAGCAGCGATGATCCTTCGCAAAGGCTCTGGATACTCCGATCCGGTCAGCCATGACATCGCCGGTCGTCGAACCGGCCAGGCGGGCCATCTCTCCCGAATGCGGCGTCAGGACGAGGGTCCGGTCCCGACCGGAAAGCTCTCCTGCCGTCCCAGTGAAAGCGTTGAGCCCATCGGCGTCGAGCACGAGCGGCTGTCGCGTTCGGCCGACGAAGGCCCTGACAAAGGACCGTGTCGACTCCTCGCGGCCGAGGCCGGGTCCCACGGCGAGGACATCGAGCCCGGAGGCCAGCTCGAGCGCCGGATCCAGCGCCCGCTCGGCAACGTTTCCGGCCGTGGTTTGAGGCAGCGCGAAGGTCATCATCTCGGACAGTTGTGGCGAAAGGAGCGGTTGAGCCGCGATGGCCGTCGCGACTGTGACGAGGCCGCAGCCGCCGCGAAGCGCCCCCCGGGCGGCGAGGGCCGCTGCTCCGGACCGGTCTCGCGAGCCCGCAACGATCAGCACGTGGCCGAAATCTCCCTTGTGAGAGTCGTCATGGCGGGGGACGAGAAGCTCCACGAGCATCTCCCGCTCGACGAGGTCGAGGGGGACGTCTTCTGCCTCGACAGCAGAGTCCGGGATTCCGATGTCCACCACGGTCAGGTCGCCGACAAGGGATTCGGCCGGCGGAAAGATGTGCGGGATCTTCGGCCGGCAGAAGGTCACCGTCCTCTCGGCGCGAACCACTGGGCCGGGCACGGCGGCGCTATCTCCCGACAGGCCCGAGGGAATATCGACCGAGAGAACGGGAACGCTGCTGTCGTTCACGGCTTCTATGACGCGGGCCGCCAGGCCGCGTGCCGCCCCCCTGAGCCCCGTCCCCAGCAGAGCATCGACGATCAGGTCGTAGTCCTCGAGCCTGCCCGCGATCCTGTTCCAGGCCGCCGGCGCGAGCGCTTCCTCGACGGACAGACCGATTCCTTCAGCCGCCCGTAGGTTGGCGAGGGCCTCGCCCCGCAGCTCCTGCTTGCGGACGATGAGAACGATGCGTGGGATCACGCCTCTCCCCGCCAGATGCCTGGCGATGACCAGTCCGTCGCCGCCGTTGTTGCCTCCGCCGCACAGGATGAGGATCCGTTTCTCGTCCAGGTCGGGATACGACTCGACGAGAACGTCGTAGGTGCGGATCCCGGCGTTCTCCATCAGCACGAGGGCCGGCACGTGCATCTTGCGGATCGTCCGCCGGTCGATCCGGCGCATCTGCTCGGCCGTGAGGATCTTCATCGTCGCTCTTTCTTGCCAAGAACCTCGTCTCTGATGCCTGCCGACAGTCGAGCAGGAGTTGCGGCCCGGGATAGAGGAGCGTCCCAGATCAGGCGGGTGGGCGATGTTAGACCTGACCTCCAGGGCGGTCAAGCAGCGGTGGAGGAACAGCGGAATAGCGCCATAATGGCGGGTGGCCGGTCGCCAGGGGGGTGTGCAGAGAGGTGGTAGAGATGGCAAGGGGGATGGGCTGCTATACGGGCGG
>QHYA01000156.1 GCA_003223995.1 Acidobacteriota bacterium
CTGTGACGACCTTTCCCTCGGTGTAGGCCTTCTCGACCTCGTCCCACACCTTCATCTTCTCGGCTTTTTCCTTGCTGAGCACGACGTAGCCGTCCGTGTCCTCTGTCTTTTCGATGAGGACATCGACCTCATCCCCGACGATGGCATGTACCTTGCCATCTTGGCCGCGGAACTCCTCGACATTGATCGTCCCTTCCGACTTGTAGCCGATATCGACGATCACCTCGTTTTCGAGGATCTTCAGAATGCGGCCGCGCACCACTTCCCCCTCGGCCAGATTACGGTTGTTGTACTGCTCGATGAGGCGAGTGAACTCCTCCAACGACAGCTCGGAGTCCTGCCCTTCCTGATGCTCGGCGTCGTTGCTCAGCATATGGACGGATGAACCTCCCTTTCGCTCCAGCGGCGCCCTGCGAGGCCGCCGGGGGAACACCAACCCTCCGGCGAACACCCGGGGATCGCTTCCGGTGCGTCATTCATGACCTAAAACACGTAATTCTATGAAAAGACAAATGTTGTGTCAAGCCTGCTTTTCATCCACTTCATCCACCTCCGCCGCTCCCCTTCCGCTCTCTCCCGGCCCGCCGGCCTGCCGGAGGCTGCGCGCCAGGGCCGAAAGACAGCGCTCGTTCTCCGATCTGGTCCCCACGGTGATCCTCACCGCCTCAGGAAAGCCGAAGAAACGCATCGCCCGGACGATCACCCCCTGCCCCAGCATGGCCCGCGAGATCTCCTCGGCCCTCGGCCCCAGCAGGACCAGCACGAAGTTCGCCACCGAAGACACGAAAGAGACGCCCATCGAAGCCAGCCCCTTCTCGAGGAACTTCATCTCCGTGAGATTCGTCGAGCTCGAACGGAGAATGTGCTCGTCATCGTTCAGCGCGGCGATCGCCGCTGCCTGGGCGATGCTGGAGGTGTTGAAGGGAGACCGAACGCGCTCGAGGGTCTCGGCGATCTCGTCGGAGCCGACCAGGGCGTAGCCGATCCGCAATCCGGCCAGCCCGTGCACCTTCGAGAAGGTGCGCAGGAGGATGAGGTTCGGATGCCTCTCGAGACGCGGGATGTTGACCGGGTAGTCGGGCACGCTGACGTATTCGTGGTAAGCCTCGTCCACGATCACCAGTACTTCCTGCGGAACCCGCTGCAGGACATGCGCCATCTCATGGTCGCGAATATAGGTGCCGGTGGGATTGTTCGGATTGGCGAAGAACATCAGCCGCGTCTTGCTCCCCACAGCCGCGGCCATCGCCGCGGCATCGTGCCGGTAGCCGGGGGCCTGGGGGACAAACCGCGCTTCCCCCACGGGAGCTTGCACCGCAATGCCGTACATGACAAAAGCCCCCTCCGATATCACGGCTTCGCCATCCTCCCCGAGAAAGGTCCGGGCGATGAGCTCGACGAGCTCGGTCGATCCGTTCCCGAGGACGATCCGTCGAGGTGGCACGCCGAGTTTCGCCGAGAGGGCGTGGCGCAAGTAGTAACCGCTTCCGTCCGGATAGCGGTGGGCGGAAAGGAGGGCCTTGCGGGCCGCCTCGAGAGCTTTCGGAGACGGGCCGAGCGGGTTCTCGTTGGAAGCGAGCTTGACCGTATCGGCGAGGCCCATCTCCCGCTCGACCTCCTCTATTGGCTTTCCCGGCTGGTAGGGGGTCAAGGCCGCCAGTCGTTGCGGGATCCTCAGTTTCAACTCTGGCGTCCTCACGCGTCCCGAGATGCGGCCGGACGCAGCCGCGACGGCCGAAGCGCGCTCAGCGCAGCCAGCTCTCGAGGCGTCAGGGGCCGGAAACCGCCGGGAGGCAGGGAGCCCAGGGCGACCGGACCGATGCGGATCCGCCTGAGCCGCAGCACGGGATGGCCGATGGCTCGGAACATCCGGACGATCTGGTTGGGCCGGCCTTCGTGGAGGCCCACTTCGAGCCAGCAGTTGCGCATGAACCTGGCGCCTCCGCGGACGGTTCTGCTGATGCGTGCGGGCAGGGTCTTCCGGCCATCGAGGAGGATGCCCTGCCGCAGCCGCGCCAATTCTTCCTCCCTGGGTGCTCCTCTGACCTTGACCAGATAGAGCCGTTCGGCCGCACCGGGACGCAGCAACCTGTAGGCGAGATCTCCGTCGTTTGTCAGCAGCAGCAGCCCTTCGGCGTTGTAGTCGAGCCGTCCGATCGGATACAGACGGCCCGGCACTCTCCTGATCAGGTCGATAACGGTCTTCCGTCCCTGAGGATCGCGCCGCGTCGAGACGACGCCGCGTGGCTTGTGCAGCGCCATGGTGACCCGAGCCGGCTGGGCGTCTCTCAGGAGCTTGCCGTCCACGCGGATCGAATCGGTCGTGCGATCGGCGCTGCTGCCGAGCTTCACCACAACCTCACCGTTGACCCGGATCTTCCCCTCCAGCAGCATCCTCTCCGCCTCACGTCGCGAAGCGACCCCGGCGCGGGCGAGGATTTTCTGGAGCCGCTCCCTCATTCTTCCTCCCCTCCGTCCGCCATCGCGTCCTGGGCCGCCGCCTCCTCCGGGGCCGTGTCGAACTCCCGGGCGGCTTCCCTCGCCGCAGCGGCTTCCAGGATCTTCTCGAACTCCTCGATGGCCGGCAGCTCGTCGAGGTTGTCGAGGCCGAAGTGCACGAGGAACTCTCGGGTCGTCGAGTAGAGCAGCGGCCGTCCGACAACTTTCTTCCGCCCCGAGATGCGCACCAGGCGCCTTTCCAGCAAGGTCTTGAGCGCCCCTTCGGGGTTGACTCCGCGGATGTCCTGGATCTCGGGTGCGGTGATCGGCTGCCTGTAGGCAACAACGGCCAGCGTCTCCAGCGCCGCGCCGGACAGCCGCCGGCGGTGCCGCAGGCGGGAGAACTTGTGAAGGAACGGAGCGATCTCCGGCCTCGTGGTGAGCCTCAATCCTCCGGCTACCTGCTCGATCCGCAGGCCGCGGCCTCCGGCATCGTAGTCGGCGCGCAGCTCCTCGATCGCCTGCCGGAGCGATTCTTCCGTTCCTCCGGTGACCTGGAGCGCCTCGGCCAGTGGAAGCGGATCTTCCGAAATGAACATGAGGGCTTCGAGAACGGCCTTCAACTGCTGCTGTCCCGCCGGGGTCCCTTCGCTCATGTCCCACCCTCCTCCCCCGGAGGCTGACCGGCTCCCTCCATGGGCGGAGGATCGACCCCGCTGATCCAGATCTCCCCCAGCGGCGTCTGTTGGCACGCGATGGCCGCGCGCATCCGGATCAACTCGAGCAGCGCGAGGAAGGCCGCGATCATCTCCCCCCTCGAACGGAAGGAGGACATCAGCTCCAGGAAGGAGATCCTTCCGGCCCCGTCCAGCTGCCGCTTCATCCACTCCATTGTCTGGGCGACCGAGATCCTCTCACGCGAGGCCCGCAGACTGGCGCCGGCGGCGACCTGATCCATCAGGCGCTTGAACGCCGCGAGCAGGGAGTAGAGATCGACGACCAGCTCGGGCTCGCCGGCGATCGCGGAGAGGCCGCCTGCCGGGCGCGCCCAGACGAGGTTGCGGAGCGATTCCAGCGCCTGGAGATTCTCGGCGGCCAGCCGGTACCGCTGGTGATCGACCAGTTGCCGCGTCAGCTCCGCCCTCGGGTCTTCCTCCTGTTCCCCATCCGCCGGCCTGTCGACCGGAAGCAGCATCCGGGACTTGATATGAGCGAGCGTGGCCGCCATGAGCAGGAACTCCCCGGCGAGCTCGAGGTTCATCTCCTTCATCAGGTCGATGTATTCGCCGTACTGGCGAGCGACCTCGATGATCGGAATGTCGAAGATGTCCATCTTGTTCGTGCGGATGAGATGAAGGAGCAGGTCGAGTGGCCCCTCGAACGTGGGGAGCGCCACGCGGATGTCTCCCGCATTGCCGGCCGCACGGAGATCGGATTCCTCGAACGGGTCGCTCATTCCAGGCCCATTGCTGAGCGGACGCCCCGCAGGGTCTCTGCGGCCTGACGCCGCGCCCGCTGCGCTCCATCGCCGAGGATCTCGCGCACTTGCTCGGGATGAGCGGCGTACTCGGCTCGGCGGGCCTGGATCGGCTCCAGGTGCGCGGCGAGGTTGTCCGCCATCACCCCCTTGCATTCCAGACATCCGATGCCGGCAGAACGGCAGCCTTGATCCACCCACGCGATCTGTTCGGCAGTGGAGAAGGTCTTGTGGAAGGGAAAGACCGGGCAGACCTCCGGGTTGCCCGGATCGGAACGGCGCCGCCTCGCTGGATCCGTCACCATCGTCGCGATGCGCTTGCGCATGTCGGCCAGGTTCTCGTTCAGGCCGATCGCGTTTCCATACGATTTCGACATCTTCCGCCCGTCCACCCCAGGAAGCCTGGCCACCGGGCGAAGCCTCGCCTCCGGCAGGGGGAAGACGGCGCCGTAGATCGAGTTGAAGCGGCGCGCGATCTCACGCGTCAGCTCGAGATGGGCGACCTGGTCTTCGCCGACGGGGACGATCTCGGCGCGATAAGCGAGGATGTCGGCGGCCTGGAGGACCGGATACCCGAGGAACCCATAGGTCTCCAGGTCCTTGCCGGAAAGCTCTCTCAACTGCTCCTTGTAGGTCGGCACGCGGTAGAGCCAGCCCAGAGGAACGAGCATCGACAGCAGAAGGTGCAGCTCCGCGTGCTCCTTCACGGCGCTCTGGATGAAGATCGTGCTGCGGCAGGGATCGAGCCCGGCGGCAAGCCAGTCCAGCGCCATCTCCTCGATGTAGCTCCTGATCGAGCCGGGCGAGGCGTAATCCGTCGTCAGAGCGTGCCAGTCCACGATCGCGAAGTAGCAGTCGTAATCGTCCTGCATCGGGATCCAGTTGTCGAGGGCGCCCACGAGGTTGCCGACGTGCAGGGTCCCCGTGGGGCGCATCCCGGACAGCACGCGCTTCTTTCGGCCTGCAGAGCCGCTCGCGGCCGTCTCGCTCATGTCTCGGCCCGCCTCGCGGTCCGATCGCCAAGCCGGAGGCCTCGTCTCATTTCCCTCCATCCAGCCTTTTCCGCGTTCCAGTGGAGAGCACGGTCGTTGTCCCCCCGGGGGATCGGCTTCCGTCTCGCACGCCACCGGTCCTCTCACCACCCGACAGCGAGTGTGAAAGCGGCCTGGCTGGCGCGGGCGACCGGCAGGAGCAGCCAGCTGAGCAGGTTCATTCCCCCGACGGGAAGGACGATCAGCGCCAGGAGCAGGAAGAAACCGAACCGGCCGAGCGACTCCACGGAATCGCTCAAGCTCGCCGGAAGCATCCCGGCGAGGACCCCTCCCCCGTCGAGCGGCGGGACGGGCAGAAGGTTGAAGAAGGCCAGCATGACGTTCATCGCGAAGCCGATCTTCAGCACGGCAGTCAACGGGCTGGACTGCAGTTCGGTCTGGAAATCGAAGAGGTAGGGAGTGGGGGTGGACAGACCGCTGTGGGAGAAGACGAACAGCACCAGGAGGAACAGGGACGCCAGCACCAGGTTCGACAGCGGGCCGGCGGCGGAGATCCAGAGCCCCATCCGTTTCGGGCTCTTCAGATTCAATGGATTGACAGGTACCGGCTTGGCCCAACCGAGCACGGGCAGGTTCGGCGCGATCATGCCGAGAAGGGGAAAGACCACCGTCCCGATAGGATCGATGTGCGCGAGCGGGTTGAGGGAGACCCGTCCAAGCATCCTGGCGGTCGGATCGCCGAAACGGTTTGAGGTCCAGGCATGCGCGGTTTCGTGAACGGTCAGGGAGAAGAGAAGCAGGGCGTAGCGGATCGCGATCAGAGGGACGTTCAGCTCGGAAAGATCCATGCCTTCACCGGGAGCTCCTCGCCCGGAACGGAAAGTACCGAAAGGAGTTAGAGTCTACACAAGCGGGGAGAGAGGGTCAACGCGAGCCAGCTTCCAGAGCCTTCAGCATTCGCTCCTTCAGCTTGTCCTGCTTGCGGCAGACGTGCTTGTGGATCCAGCGGACAGGCTCTTGGTAGGCCTCCTCCAGCGCCTTGGCCAGCGGATCGTCCAGTGGCGTCACCGCGGCGGCATGAGCGGTCCGGAAGAACTTCTCGGGCCCGATCAGCTCGACCCCCGAGGCAGAGATCACCCTGAAGCTTCCCCCGAGCGTGACCGAAGCCCCCGTCACGACAACGATCCCGGCCCCTCCTGTGGGAGGCGCGCGGAACTCCTTCTCCTGGGTTACGTCGAGGCGGTCGATCGTCACATGGAGCACAAGGTCGGCCTTTCCTTCCGTGACGACCGATTGGAAACATCCTCCGGAAATGAGCGCCTGCACGACGCGCGACTGCAATTCCTCGCGGTAGGCTTCCCTGTTTGGCTCGCCTGAGTAAGAGACCTCCGCCCTGAGCACCCAGGGCAACGTTCCGTTCTCATGCGCCGAAGCGAGTCGCAGGGATCCCGCAGCCGCGATGAGCAACAAGGCATGCAACCCCCCTCGGATTGTCCCGCCCCAATCGCCATAGTGTCGGGTGGGACGACCCCCGGGGCTTGGCGCTCGGCCCGCGGCGGGGTCGTTGTGGCCGTCCCGGTCGGGGCCGCCGGTCATCGGTTGTCGTGTCACATTAGAGACGGAAAATCAACTTCACGGTGCCCAGCCCGAGGGAATCACCGTCCTTCAGAGGAGTGGGCCGGCCCGACACCAGACGCGTCCCGTTGATGAAGGTCCCATTGAGCGCGCCGACCTCCTCGACGAGGAAGAAGTTCCCGTTGGCCACCGTGATCCGGGCGTGACGCCTTGAAACCGAACGCTTGATATCGACAGGAGTGAGGTCCACCTCGGGCTGGGTTTCGGTCACGGGGTCGTACCGGCCGATCAACGACTCGCGCTCGCCCAGAGAGAAGACGACGTCTCCGGTTTCGTTGACCAGTCTGGGACCGCGCTTCAGCGCGCGCGATGCCGGAGTGGGGTGGGCGCCAGTGGCTGCCGGCCTTGGAAGCGGCGGGCCCTGTGAGGACGGGGCAGGCACGGAAGCCGAGGCTTG
>QHYA01000157.1 GCA_003223995.1 Acidobacteriota bacterium
ATGTCCTGCGGCTGCGGGCCACGCTCGAGGCGCGACGCGGCGAGCTGGCCGCGGCCCGGCGCGACCTGGAGGCCGAAGCCCGCCTTCTGACGCCCGCGGAGGGACGCTCCTCGCCGGAGAGCGAGCTGGCGGAGCTCTTGCTCAGCGCCGGGGACGAGACGGCCGCCCGCAAGTGGGTCGACACGGCGCTCGCCGCCTGCCCCCACGAGGCGAAGGCGCTGATGCTGCGCGGGCTGCTCTCCGCGCGCTCAGGGAACCTTGACGCTGCCCGGCGTGACTTCGCCGCCTCAGTGTCAGCCGACCCCTCGGCCGGGAAGGCGTTGCTGATGCTGGCGGAGGCGGAGGCCGAATCCGGCGATCTTGCGGCGGCGCTCGGTCACTTCGACAAGGCGCTGCATGCGGGTCCTGAGTCGCCCGAACTGCTCAACGCTTACGCAGCGGCGCTGCTGCGGGCGGGCCGGAAGGACCGCGCGCGCGAGCTGCTCCTGCGATCCGAGGCTTTGCGCCCAGGGCAGGCGGGGGTGCGGGAGCTGCTGGGTAAAGCGGGCGCGAAACCTGCGCCCGCGGGCCGATGAGACGGAGTGACCGGCGGCGCCAGACGGATACCCCACGACCCACCTCGCCCCTCTCAGCGCGCGCTGGGGCCGGCGCCCAGCTCCGAGAGCCTGCGGCTGAGCCGCTGGTCTTCCGGCACCTGCGAGAAACCCTTCCGGATGAGCTCGACGGCCTCGTCCTTCCTTCCCGTCCCATCGAGGACTCGCGAGAGATTCAGGTAGGCGCTGACAAGGCGGGGGTTGAGCTCGATGGCCCGCTGGAAGGCCCGGATTCCCTCATCGACCTTCCCCGTCTCGCAGGCCGCTGCTCCGAAGTGATTCCAGACATTGGCGTCGCCGGGCTCGAGCGCGCGCGCCCTCTCGAACGCCTCGAGGCCTTTCGGCCAGTTGCGCTGCCGCGCTTCGATCTCTCCCACGGTCATCCACGGCTCCGCGAGAGCGGGCCTGATGCGGGCGGAGCCGTGGCTTTTTGATACTTTCCCTCCTCCAGATAGACCGTGGCGAGATTCACCTTTGAGCGATCGCCGGCCGGTCCGCCTCCGGCCTCCGGGGAACCAGCTGCGCCTCCAGCGATGTAGCCGAGGCTGCGGAGGTTCTCGACCGCCGCCCGCTCGCCCCCGGCGGGCGAGACCCCAGCAGGGCCTGCCGCCCTGACCGGCGCCGGATAAGCGCCGGCCGCAGGCGGCCGCGGTGGCAGAAAGCCGGGCTCGAAGATCTCTTCGAGAACCTTCCCCTTGAAGCCGTCTCCGGGGGCCATGCCGTACAGCGCCAGGAGCGTCGGGGCCACATCGTAAAGGTCGGCCCGCTCGCATCGCGCGTGGCCGCGGATGCCGCTGCCTCGCGCGAAGAGAATTCCGCGATCGCGGTGCCAGTCCGCAGCAAAGGGACCGTCCCGGCGGGGATCCCGAGCCGGCCTCTCCGGCCCCGTCTTCCAGCCGTGGTCGGAGACCACAATGATGGTCACGTCGGGCCCGGCTGCTTGGGCGAGCTCCCCGACGGTCCGGTCGATCGCCGAATAGAAATACTCCCCCACCGATCCGTACCGGACGGCCCGGCGCGGGTCGCTCCCCTTCAAAGGAGGAGATGCCACATCCGCGAAGATGTGCAGCAGGCGGTCCACGCCGTCGAAGTAAACAGCGGTGAGCTCAGGGGCTTTCTCACGGAGAAGGCGCTCCGCGACGGCCGCGTAGCTCCGTGTTGTCGACAAGACCACGCGCAACGCTCTTTCATCCGCATCGCCCGGCGATGACTGCGGCCTTCCTCTCGCGGCGCCCTTCGCTCCCTCCGTTCGAGCCGAAGACCAAGACGAAGCCGGAGGCACGCCGAAATCGCGCTGCAGATCATCGGTGGAGATCTGTTCGGGGCGAACGGCGAGCGGGGCGATTTCGTCGATGAGACCAGGCGGGTACGTCTTTCCAGCGGGATCGAGAGAAGGCTCGCTGTCCGGTGTCTCGAACGGATGAATGGTGAACCGGTCCGAGACGAGATACCCGTTGACGGGGGTGGCCGGAAAGCTCGCCAGCCACCCCACGACAGCCACCTTTACACCTGCCGAGCCGAGGATCTCCCAGAAGGCCGCCGCGCGGCGGGCACGGCTGCCGATGGGCGAGGCGCGACCGGCCTCATCGAACTGGACGAAGTCGAGCACTCCGTGCTGCTCCGGGCTCACGCCCGTGGCGATCGAGGTCCAGAGGATGGGCGAGAGCATCGGACGATGGCTTCGCAGGGGCCCCGTCACCCCCTCCCGGTAGAACCTCGCCAGGGCGGGCAGACGTCCGGACTGGACGAGCGGAAGGATCATCTGCTCGTCGGCGGCGTCCAGGCCGATCAGCAGGGTCCGCCGCGATCGACGCACGCCGCCGGCCGCGCGCTCCTGCTCCGGCGGCCGGCTCGTTGGCGAAGACGCTCCCGCGGCCCGACCCTCGCCGAGAGGACCGCTCTTTCCGCCACCGCATCCGGCTGCGCAGATGGCCAGCAACAGGGGGGTCAACAGCTTTGCACGGCGCATAGATGCCTCGACGAGGGCCGGAAGGTAGGCTCCCTTCCCGGAGGCTGTCAAGCGCTCGCGCACGGAGCGGTCCAGCGTCCCGGCGGTTTCCGATTGTCCGTGCTGCCGCTCCGCTCTATATTGAAGTCACAGAAAACGCCGGCTGGCTTCACACCGAGGGCGAGTGAATGTGAATCAGGCGAAAGCTGGGCCCCTGGATGCGGGCGGCGGCCTGCACAGCCGCGGCCGCGCGGCCTCCGCGACGGAGCTGGCGCGCGAGGCGCTGTTCGCTGTTTCCTCCTATCTCGACGGCGCGCTCGACAACCCTCTCCTGGATGTCGGCCATGTCCTGCTGATGCTCAGGAACAAGCATCTTGGTCCTTCTCACCTCCGGCGCATCGCTGCCGACAGGCGTTTCTGCGGCGTGTACGAGGTCCGCGCCGCTCTGGCCGTGAACCCTGCAACCCCACCGGCTTTCGCGATGAACCTTGTCGGAACTCTGTTCTGGCGCGACCTGCTCCGGATCGCCGAGAACTACCGGGTCTATCCCCCGCTGCGCCGGCGGGCCGAGCAGCTTCTCTCGGAGCGCTGCGCGGAAATGACGGAAGGAGAGATGGTCGCTCTCGCGCACATCGCGGGTCGCTTCCTGATCAAGGCCCTGAGTCAATCCGAGCGGCCCCGTGTCGTTTCGGCCCTTCTCGGCAACGAGCATCTTGTCGAGGAAGACGTCGTCGCGATCGCGCGCTCCAGTGCGACTCCTCCTGAGATCCTCCGCGCGGTGGCCGGGAGCGACCGGTGGAGTTCGAGCCGTGCCGTGCGCCTTGCGCTGACACGCAACCCCGCCACTCCTGTCCCCGAGTCGCTGCGCTGCCTGGGCGGGCTGCTCGCCGGGGACCTGGAAGCTCTCGCGAGAGACGCGCGCGTGCCCAAGATCGTCCGAATCGGCGCCGAGCGCCGCCTTGGAGGTGAGAAGGTCTCAAGTCGCGAGCCGCAGCCGCAAGTCCACCAGCGGCCCGTCTCCTGACCTTTGTTGACTTGGTCGGGATGGTCAGACTAGAGTCGCGTGTTTCAGGCTGCTCTCCGGGACCCGCATGATGGCTTCCTTGGGTGACGAGCTGCGGAGGCAGAGGGAGCTGCGGCAGATTTCCCTGCGCGAGATCTCCGATGCGACGAAGATCAACATCAGGTTCCTGGAGGCTCTGGAGCGAAACGATTTCACCCATCTTCCCGGAGGGCAGTTCAACAAGGGGTTCATCCGGGCCTATTCTCGCCACATCGGCCTCGACCCGGAGAAGCTGGTTGACGCCTACATGGAAGAGCTCCAGCGTCAGGAGAGCGAATCACACCCTGATGCGGGCGCGACGGAGGTCCCTCGCGCGCCCCGCCGGCTCTCGGCACGGGCGGTCCTGGGCGTCATCGCCCTCATCATCATGCTTGCCGGCTTCGGACTCGCCGTCTGGCTCTTGCTGCCAGGTAGGGGGAGGGGGAGAGAACCCGCTCACCCCGGGGCCGGAGGGGCTTCGTCTCTCCGCCCGGAGGGGATCCACCTGCAGGCGGAGTCCATGAAACAGGCGAGCCGAAAGCCCGGGAGAGCCGACCGGTGAGCTCTCACCCGCTCATCACGAGGGCGCTCTCCCCCGGAGCCCCCGTCTCCCTGCGCCTCGCGACGGCCCGCGGCAGGGTGCCTGTTCCCCGCTCCGTGCTGCTGTCAGCACTCATCCATCTGCTTTCGGATCCTGACGGCGTGGTCCGCGACGCGGCGCAGCAGAGCATCAGCAAGCTGACCGAGACCGAGATCTTCGAGATCCTCTCGGAGCGGACCACCGAAGGGATGGTCGTCGATCACCTGCTGGCTTCCCGCAGACTGGAACGTGAACTGCTCTCATTGGCCCTCACACACCCCGAGGTGTCGGATGAGACCCTGAACGAGATCGCCAGGTCGGACAGGACCGAAGTGCTGGACATCCTGGTGTCAAACCAGGAGCGTTTGATGCGCTCTCCGAATCTCCTGGCACGACTCGAGACCAATCCGGCCCTCTCGCGGTTGCAGCGCAGCCTGCTCGCCGACTTCCGTGAGCAATTCTTTCCGCAGGAGAGGCCGGGCGAACCGCTCTCCTCGCCGACGGGCCCCTCCACCGCCGTTTCCGAGCCTGCGGGGGAGATCGTCACCGAGAAGGAGCTTGCGTCGCTGCTGCGAGAGGTCGGAGACCTTCCGTTTCTCTCGATGGACCTCGGAGACCTCATCGAATCCGATGGTCTGAACGTCGATGACAACGATCTTCTCGCCTCGGATGCTTCTCTGGAAGGGGTCTGGAAGAGACTCCAGCGCATGGGCGGCCGCCAGCGGCTCAAGGAGGCTCTGCGGGGAGGGCGGGAGGAGCGCTCGATCCTCGTCCGGGACAGGAACCGCATCATCGCCGCCGGCGTCCTGAAGAACCCCCGGCTGACGGACATGGAGGTGGAATCTTTCGCCTCGCACAGGAGCCTCCACGAGGACATCCTCAGGATTATCGGCCAGAGCCGCGAGTGGATGCGGTGCTATCCGATCGTGCTGAAGCTCGTGCGCAACCCCAAGACCCCTGCCGGAATCGCTCTCAACCACCTTCCTCGCCTCCAGACCAGGGACCTGCAAAACCTCGTGCGAGACCACAATGTCCCCGAGGCGATCCGGCGCATGGCTCGGCGTCAATCCGATGCGCGGGAGAAGAAGGTCAGCTTCACGCGCGGAAAGCTCTGACCAGAATGTATCTTCTCGGCGAGATCCGGCAGCTGCTCGGAAACTACCACGTCAAGTCCGGCATTTACCATTACTACAGGAGCGAGTACAAGCAGGCCGAGGAGTTCCTGACGCGCGTCGCCGCGTCTTCCGACCCCGCGCCGGGAAGCGATGAGGCTGTCGCGCTGCACTACCTCACGCACACGTACCTCTCGGCGGCGGAGAGGGACGAGACCCTCGGCGAGGATGCGCGGGCCGCCGAGACCTACGCCCGGGCGGCGGCACTGCGTCCCTCCTTCCCCGACATCCATTACCGGCTCGGCCGGGCGCGCCAGCGGGCGGGCAACCTGCCCGGGGCCATCGCGGCCTTCTCCTCCTCTGTCGCTCTGAATCCCAGGTATCTCGCCGCCAGGAGGGCCCTCGCCTTCGGACTGCTGTCGCTGGGCAAGCGCGAAGAGGCGATAGGGGAGTTCCAGCAGGTCTTCGCCTTGACGGTGGCGAGTGTGGAGAGTCCTTTCCGTGCAGGAATGAAGGCGCTGGGCGAGGGAAAGGTCGAGCATGGGGAAGAGCTTATGCGAGACGCCTTCGCCCGCGACCCCGGGCGTTTCGACTATCATTTCAAGCGGGGAATCGCGAGACTCAAGGCGGAGGAATGGGAGGCGGCCGCGGAGGAGCTGCGGGAAGCGATCTCGCTGAACTCCACGTACGCCGATGCTCACAGCTACCTTGGCGTCGCCCTCGCCGAGGCAGGTGATCTCGAGGGAGCAATCCGGGCTTTCCGCCGGTCGATCGCGATCAACCCCGCCTACATGATCGCCCATCTCAATCTGGCCTTCGTCCTCGCCAATGTCGGCGAGGTCAAGGAATCCGAGAGTCACCTCGGCGCGGTTCTGGCTCGCGAGCCGGGGAACACGGCCGCGGCCTTCAAGCTCGAGGAGATCCGCTCCGGGCGGGTGGATCCGAAGCGAGGGGTGCGCCGGTGAGCGGCGGGACCTGCCGGTTGGTCTGCAAGGGCGCGACCCACGTCGGACTGCGGCGGGAGGTCAACGAGGACTGCCTGCTGGTTGCGCCGGAGACCGGCGCGCTTGCTGTTGCCGACGGGATGGGAGGGCACGCGGCGGGCGAAGTCGCCTCGGGCATCGTCATCGACACCTTGCGCGAGTTCCTCGGCCAGCTGGAGGCCCCAGATAGCCCGGCGAGCGCAGGTGGAGGCTCGATCCCCGAGCCGGAAAGACTCCGAACCGCCATCCGGATGGCAAACGAGCGCATTTTCAAATCCATCGAGCAGCGTGAGGAGCTGCGGGGCATGGGGACGACGATCGTCGTGGCGCTGGTCCAGGGGGACAGGCTGACCATCGGAAGCGTTGGTGACAGCAGGGCCTACCTGCTCCGCGATGGGGTCCTAAGACAGCTGACGGCGGACCACTCCTGGGTTCAGGAGCAGGTGGATCTGGGCCTGCTCTCACCATCCGAGGCCCACCGTCATCCTTTCCGCAACATCGTCACCAGGGCCCTCGGCAGCCGAGAAGAGGTCGCAGTCGACATCCGCGAGGAGCAATTCCTCCCCGGCGACCTGTTGCTGCTCTGCTCGGATGGTCTCAACTCGATGGTGGAAGACGAGACCATCCGGCGCATCCTGAGCAGGACCGGGGAGGACCCGGCCAGGGCTTGCGGGGACCTCGTGGAAGCGGCCAACCAGGCCGGCGGCGAGGATAACGTCACGGTCATCGTGGCCCGGACCGAGCCGGACTGCTGAGCTTTCTCAGCGAAGAGGCTGCTGCGCGCCAGCACGAACCTTGACGCAAGGGGCCCTACAGCCTATATTTCTTCCCCCGGGAGCGGTGTAGGTAGCGGTCCTTCAAGCGTTTGCGGCTGCAGAACTCTCAGGGCGGAAGGAAAACTTCAGGGGCGAGTCCCGGCACCTGGGCCCTTCCGAGAGATGTCGGCTCAGTTCGGCTCAGTCAAGGCAGGTGCTTCCGATGAGGGTTGCCGGCAGAGGGGCCTCCGCGCTGATCGCAGGACTCCTCGTTTCATTTTCCGGTGCGGCGATAGCCGCTCCCTCCAGCTTTACCAAACAACCCATGGGCGGGTTGCTCGGTGCGACCCTGGCCGCCCAGATCCGCCCGGCGTCGCGACTCTCCCTTCTCTTCGGCGAGCACGTGCAGAGTCCCGAGTGTGCCACCCCATTGCTCCTCGCGCTGCGGGCCGGCTCCTCGCTCCCGCGCGAGTCACTCCTCGAACCTCCGCCTCTCGCCGAGCAGCAGACCTGGCTGACACCGGACGGCCGAGTCGCGCTGCACTACACGCTCAGCCGCGCCAGCGCGGATTTCGTCCCTTCCACGGACAGAAATCGCAACGGAATTCCTGACTATGTCGAGGCCGCGGGACTGGGTCTGTCGGAGAGCCTCCAGGCGGCCGACGAGGTCGGTTATCTGGTCAGGTTCTCTCCTTCTCACCGTCTCGAGGTGTATCTGGCGAATCTTGGAGGCACGGTTCGAGGATACATGGCGCCTCTGGCACGTCCGGGCCGCGGCGCCTCCTTCATCGTCATCGACACTCAGATCTATGGCGACGAGCCGCTGCTGAAAGCCGTCGCCGCCCATCAGGCGTCGCATGCCTTGCTGGCCGAATACGACCTCGACGAGCCCATCTGGTGGCACGAGGCGAGTGCCGCCTCGCTCGAGCTGCTGGCAGCGGGGGAAGGCCGGACGTCCTGCGTCAGATCTGGGAAGAGGAAGCGACGGCCGAAGGAGACAACCTGCTCGAAGCCACCGACAGGGTGCTCCGGATGCAGGGGCGCAGTCTCCAGAGCACATTTGCCGACTTCACGACCTGGAACCTCTTCACGGGTCCGCGTGACGACCAGCAGCACTACTCGTTCGGATTGTTCCTTCAGGAGCCTCACTTCGCGGCGTCTCACGGCTCCTACCCCGCCGCCGCGATTTCCTTCACGCAGGCCGTCGCCCCTCTCGGCTGGAGCCTCATTCGGCTGCAGCCCGACGGAAACACAGGAGGGATCTTCCTCACTTTCGAAGGGGACGTGAGCGGGGAGTGGCAAGCGGACCTGCTCATCGCAACGCGGAGGAACCCGCAGAGCTTCCGGCGCCTCCAGCTTCCCCTGGACGGACAGGGTCGGGCCTCACTCGGAGTTCCCTGGGGGAATGCGGCGGAGGTCATGCTTCTCGTCCGCAATGTTCACACGGCGGGGCCGCCATCCACCTACTCCTACGCCGCTCAGCCTGCCCCGGCCTACCCCTACGAGCTGGGGTCTCTCTCAGCCGAGCCGGAGGGAGAGCATGTCCGGGTCTTCTGGGAAAGCGAGAGCGAGGAGGGGCTCTCCGGCTGGGACGTTTACCGCAGTGAGGGAAGAGGGGAGTTTCAGAAGATCTCCGAGGTCAGCATTCCGGCTTTCGGAGGCTCTGACGGACCGGTCGCCTACCAGTTCCTCGACACGGCGGTCCGCCCCGGCGCCCTCTACCAGTACTATGTCGTGGGCATCACCAACGAAGGGTTGACGCAGCGCTCCTTCGTTGTCACCACCCGGATTCCCCGCTAAGCTTCCTTTCCCTGGGGCGCGTGCCATGCTCGCGCTTCGCGCGTCATCTCCATCGACCGGCGCGAGGTTCTCTTGCAGATCCTCACTCGTCTTCGCAGTTCCCTGCAGCGGTTGATCGCCACGATCTCCGGGGCGGGTGACGTCAGGGTCGAGTTCGAGACGCCGCCCCGCCCCGAGCTCGGGGACCTGGCAACCCCCGTTTGCTTCGATCTCGCCCGCCGGCTGCGCCGTCCCCCGCGCTCGATCGCGGAGGAGATCGCGAAAACCGCCTCCGAGACCGGCGTTCCCGGAGCAGCGCGCGTCGAGGTCGCGGGAGGGGGCTACCTCAACATCTTCCTGGACCGCAACGCCTTCCTGTCCGAGCTGATTTCGGGCGCGACTCCCCTGCCCGTCCTCCCGTTCACGGGGAAGGTGATCGTCGAGCATACGAACATCAATCCCAACAAGGCCGCACACATCGGCCACCTGAGGAACGCCGTCCTCGGAGACACTCTGGTCCGATGCCTGCGCTTCCTTGGCGGCGAGGTCGAGGTCCAGAACTACATCGACGACACGGGCGTGCAGGTGGCCGATCTCGTCGTCGGATTCCGTGAGATCGAGCGGCTCGACCTGGAAGGGGTGCGCCGCCTGGCCCTCTCCTGTGACGAAGCCGAGTCCAGCGGCGGGAGGCCCTTCGACCAGGTCTGCTGGGACACTTACGCGCGAGTCGCGCCCTTCTACGAGGAGGACGAGCGGCGTCTGAAGCTCAGGGCGGAAACGTTGAAAGCGTTGGAGGACGGCAGGGGCGCCGGCGCGGAAATGGCTTGCTTTCTCGCCTCGCGGATGATCCGCCATCACCTGCGGACGATGGACAGGCTGGGCGTGCGCTACGACCTCCTTCCGCGCGAGAGCGACATTCTGCGGCTGAGATTCTGGGCGCGGGCCTTCGAGAGGCTTCGCGAGCGCGGAGCCATCCGGCTGGCAGGGGATGGGAAGAACCGGGGCTGCTGGGTCATGGACGTGCAAGGGACCGAGGAGGGGGCAGGCGAAGACCAGAAGATCATCGTCCGCTCCATCGGCAGCGTCACCTATGTCGGCAAGGACATCGCCTACCAGCTCTGGAAGTTCGGGCAGCTGGGGAGGGACTTCTTCTACCGGCCACTCGACTGGGCGGATTTCCCCTGGTCCGGATATCCCGTCTGGCAGACCTGCTCCGAAGAGGGCAAGACGCAGCATCCCCCCTTCGGCGGGGCCTCGCGCGTTTACAACGTGATCGACGCCAGGCAGTCCTACCTCCAGCGCGTCGTGACCCAGGGGTTGCGGGCTCTGGGATGCTCCTCCGAGGCGGATGCCTCGATCCACTTCTCTTACGAGATGGTCGCTCTTTCCCCCGCCAGCATCGCCCTCCTCTTCCCCGACCATCCCCTCAGCGACGAGGACCGGCAGCGGCCCTACCTGGAAATGTCCGGGCGCCGGGGGCTGGGAGTCATCGCAGACGATCTGATCGGAGAGCTGGAAAGGCGCGCACTGGCCGAGGTCGAGAGGCGGCACCTCGGCCGGCCGGCCGGAGAGATGACGTCACTGGCGAGAGGTATTGCGATGGCTGCCCTCCGCTACTACATGCTTCGGTTCACGAGAAACCGCGTCGTCGCCTTCGACATCGAGGACGCCCTTTCCTTCGAGGGAGAGACAGGCCCCTACTGCCAGTATGCCGTCGTGAGGGCACGCAACATCTTCGCGCGCATGCGGGAGCGAGAAGGGGTCGGCCGGGAGAGCGTCGCGGGGCAGGTTCCGGACGTGGCCCGCCTGCAAGGGGAAGAAGGGTTCGAGCACTGGGGTCTCCTCAAGGAAATGTCTCGCCTGCCGGAAGAGACCGCCGCGGCGGTCGATTCCCTCGAGCTGTCCTCCCTGGCCCGGTACTGCCACCGGCTCGCGCAGAGCTTCAACACCTTCTACCATCGTTATCCTGTGCTCGCGGAGGAGGACCCACAGCGCAAGAAACTCCGGCTGGTCCTCTGCGATCTGTTCATCAAGACGATGGAGACGGGTCTCGGATTGCTCGGGATCGAAGCACCGGAAAGGATGTAGCCCTTGCCGGCCTCGCGGCGCTCGTCGTGCGAAAAGGCGCGGATATTGAACGGATACCGACTTCGGTCTTACTGCCCGACGATTCGACGTCTGGCTTCTGCCCAGGGGATCGGTGTCACCTTACCGCTGTCGATCTCGTGGAGGCGATGAAGGATTTCGGTTTCCCAGGCCGCCTCCGCCCCTTCGTCAACATCGGTATCGAGGCTGCTGATGAGCGAGCCGGCCAGGGCCGCGCGCGCTTCCGGTGGCAATTCCAGTGCCTCCCGGAGGAGATCGTTTGCGTTACGCTTCATCGAAGAAGTAGTCCTTCGATGTTCGAGTCGACCAGGATCACCGGGTGAGATCCTCCGGAGCCGGAACCGATTCTCGCTTCATCGCGACGATGTCGCCGACCGGAAGGGCGAGCTCGGAGAGTGCACGAAGGGCTGCCAGGCGATCGTCCGGGGAGACGACCCCGTATTGCTTCTCACAAGCCGTTCTCACGAGATCGCCCAGGCTCGTTCCCAGCTGGGCCGCCAGCTTGACCAGCCTGTCATGCAACTCCGGGGGAAAGAGTACCGTCGTCTTCTTTGATAGCGCCATATGCCCGGAAGGTTTCTCTAAATGCCCCCTCATCGACCTTAATTGATCAGCTCGAGATGCGCCCAAACACCCATCGCCGGCTCGCGCGACCCGTATCCGGCGTCGAATCCGCTGGCCTGCAGTCGTGGCGGCCTGCGCCCGAGCTGACCTTCACCGACCTGACGGTGGGCGACCTGCCCCGAGTCATCGGTACGTTCCTCCCGGCTGTCGGAGAATGCTATCCCGAAACGGACCAGGATTCCTCGCGGGGGCAGTGCCTGTGAGGGGGTGA
>QHYA01000158.1 GCA_003223995.1 Acidobacteriota bacterium
TCCATATCAGACCCGCTACCTCGTCCGGAGACTCGAGAGGCTGGGACACAAGGTGACCCTCGAACCGATGCCCAACGCTACCTAAAATCATAATCGTTTCAAAGGAAACGCCTTGCAGACCTCGCACCCTCGAAATCTTCGAGTCAGCTCGCTGAGCTCTCTCGGCCATGGTGCGCCGTCGCTCCCAGCCAGCGCTCGAGCCAACCCAGCACCTCTCCATACCAGTGCCGGCTGTTGCGGGGCTTGAGGATCCAGTGGTTCTCGTCGGGGTAGCAGACGAGCCTCGCCGGCAGTCCGATCGCCTTGTAGACATTGTAGATCTCGAGACCTTGATCGTAGGGGACGCGGAAGTCCCTCTCGCCATGGATCACCAGCATGGGGGACTTGAAGCCGCGTGCATGGCGCATCGGGTTGTACCGATCCATTCCCTCGATGCTGTCCCATGGCTCGCCCCCCATCGCGCGCCGCCGCCCCTGCGTGACGTCCGATGCGTACTCGGTCTGGAAGTCGCTGACGCCCGCGTGGTTGACGATGCAGGCGAAGCGCTCGGTCTGTGAGGCGATCCAAGCAGCCAGGTAGCCGCCGTACGAGCCCCCCGTCACGGCCATGCGCCGAGGGTCGGCAAGGCCCTGCGCGATCAGAGCGTCGGTGGCCGACATGACGTCCTGATATGGCCGATCGCCCCAGCGCCCCAGGATCGACGCGGCGAACTCCTGCCCGCGTCCTGTCGATCCCTGGAAGTTGACGAGGGCGACGAGGTATCCGGGAGCGGCGAAGACCTGGGGGTTCCACCGCCAGTGCCACTGATCACCCGAGAGCGCATGCGGGCCGCCGTGGATGATGTGCACAAGTGGATGCGCTCTCCTGCCGGGAGGAGCCGGAGTCGAGGCGATGGACGCTGCCGGAGGATCAGCGGAAGCGCTCTGGCTCGCGGGAGAATCCGAACTGGCAGGAGCCTCCTCGATGGAGAGGTCCGGGGGATGGACGACGAACATCTGGACGGAAGCCCCGCCAGCTCCCTGGAAGGTGATCTCCTCGACGGCGCCGATCCGGACCTCCGCCAGGACCGGCCTGGTGAACTCCGTCAGCCGGCGCAGCTCGGTCCCGTCGACTCTGCAGCAGATCACTTCCGGAGGCTGCCGCAGCGACTCCAGCGTCGAGAAGATCCTCCCGCCGGTGGGGCGCGGGTCGGTGAACCACCCTCGGCTGGTGATCTGGCGAGGAGGGTTCTTGTCGGGCTCGCGCAAAGCGCTCTCGAGATCGAGACTGAAGAGAGCCGCGCAGCCTTCCGTCTCTGCCCTGAGGAAGACGGTCGAGGAATCTTCACCGAAGCTCCAGCCCATGGCCGACCGATCCCACGCCTCCGTCAGGACCACGTGCTCGCCGGAGTGGCGGTCGTAGCAGACAAGCCGCACGCGGTCCGCATAGAAGTCGATCTCCCGCTGGATGCCATAGACGATGCGCCGCCCGTCCGGAGAATAGACAGGCCTCTCGGCGTCGGCCGGATGGTGGCTGGTGAGAAGCGCGAGCTTTCCGGCCGCCTCCCGCGGACCGATTCGATCCGGAACCTCGACGGTGAAGACGCCGAATAGCAGAGGATCGTGAGGCGGCAGCGAGAGGCAGGCTCCGAAGGCGACCTCGCGCCCGTCGGGAGCGATCCGGTAACTGTCGGAGGGGTCCATGAGAGGAAACCAGCCCGCCGAGCCCGGCGTGAGGTCCATCACGTTCCCGGTGTCGAGGTCGAGCGCGAAGATGTGATGCACTTTTCCATCGGTGAGCCAGCGGTCCCAGTAGCGGTACACCCGGTCCTCGCTGACGCGCGCCTTCACCGGATCCTCCTCCCGCGATCTCGCCAACTCTGAAGTCCCTTCGATCGTCGGCGCCGAGAGAAAAACCTCCGCCAGGAAAGCAATCCTCCTGCCGTCCGGAAACCAGAGAGGGTCGGCCACGCCGAGGGGCATGTCCGTGAGCCGTTCCGGTTCGCCGCCGCCGATGGGCATCAGGTAGAGCTGCGGCTGGTCGGTGTGCAGCGGCCCTCCCTTCTGCGCGCCGCCTGGCTTCTCCCTCGCTAGCTTGCGCACGAAGGCGAGCCGGGTCCCGTCGGGCGAGAGGGCCGGCTGCCAGCTTGATGTCTCCGGGGAGGTCAGCGGCCGGGGAGCCGCGTGGCCGCTGTTCACAGCCCACAGCCGGGTCGTCCCTTCGTTGGTCTCCATGGAGTAGGTCGTGACCGGCACGATGATGAGCTCGCCCGATCGGTCGGGCACCGGGGAGCCGACGCGCGGCAGCGCCCAGAGATGCTCGACTGTCATCGCCTGTCTGCGCATGAGCGGATATTATACGGGCGAGGCCGCACATCCCTTGAGAGGATCAGACCAGTATCCAGCCCTGTTGACATGTCGCTGTCGAAGGGAGATGGTTTTCCATAGAGGGGCTCCAGAACGGTCCGCCCCCTCTCGGCCAAACGAGGTGGCCGGTCTGCATCACGACCCACGCGTTCACGACCGAAGCAGTCCTGTTGGCGAGGGTCTGCGATCAATGGGAACGAGTAAATCGGGAGCGAGCAAGTGAAGGCCGGCATTCCTGCCGGATGAAGAGGGGGAAACGTCATGGACACTGCGCGAATCGTTCTTGGGGGAATCGCGGGCGGGGTCGTTTACAACGCCGTCTCGATCGTCGTCAACATGGTCGCCCTCGGCGAGCGATATCGGATCCTTCAGGACCAGGGAATCTACCGAAAGCAGCCTCGCCTTCCTTTCTTCCCCATCTGGATCGTGATGATGATCCTCGTCTCCATCGGCCTGGCCTGGCTGTACGCCGCCTCTCGCAGCCGGCTGGGGCCGGGTCCGAGGACCGCGATCGCCGTGGGGCTGGTCGTGGCGATGATTGCCGGAATTCCGGGCGCCTTCGCCGAGTTCTGCTGGGGCAACTCGGGCGGCTACGTCGCCCTCTGGAGGGTTGTAGAGATCGTCATCGGCATGGTCTTGGCGACCCTGACCGCGGGCTGGCTGTACAAAGAACAGCCGGTGCAATAGAGGTGAGGCGGAAGGCACATCTCGCAGGAAACTCGGGGCCGAGCCGTGACCTGCTCAAACGATCTGCGACAGGTCCTTGTGGGCGATGCGAGAGCGCGTCTCGCGCATGTCGTCGCCGCGGAGCTGCCGGAGGGCGTAGCCGGCGAACTCGCGCGTGACGCGCTTGCGCCAGTGGTAGAGGAAGTCGGTGTTGTCCATCGGCTTCGCGATCTGCCAGGCCAGATCGGCGGCATCGGCGATGACAGCGTCCGTGAGGATCTTCCCGGCGAGGAAATCCGCGGCCTTGTCAGCGGGCAGCGGCTTCGAAGCTACCGAGCCGAGGACGATGCGGGCCTCTTCGATCGCGCCCCCCTTGCCGAACCTCGCCGCGGCGGCGACGGAGAGGACCGGGAAGTCGAACGAGCCCCGCCGGCGCAGCTTCCAGTAGGTGCTCTTCCAGCGGTAGTTTGCGGGCGCGTTTGATCCTCCCGGCGTGCTCGCAGCCCCCGGACCCGGAGCCCCCGGACCCTCCGCCGGATCGAGGATCACTTCCGCCAGGATCTCGTCCGGGCGGCGGGTGAGATAGTCGATCCCGTCGTTGCGGTAGAGGTCGCGCAGGGCGACGTCGCGCTCGCCCGAAGCGGAGACCAGGCGGACACGGGCCCCGAGGGCCATCAGCGCGGGGGCCGTGTCGGTCGATGAGACGGCGAGACACTTCGGGCTCGATGTCGCGACCCAGCAGATGTCGCCATCCTTCTTCAGGCAGAAATTGATCGCCTTCCTCCACTCGTAGTTCTGGTCGTAGTAGTTGCAGCGCGTGTCGAGGCAGAGGTTCCCCCCGAGCGTCCCCATGTTGCGCAGGTGGGGTGTGGCGATCTGGGCGGCGGCCTCCCACAGCCCCGTGTAGAGGGTCTTCACGCGGGCCTCCCGCACGATCTCGGTCAGGGTGAGTCCCGCTCCCAGCCTGAGCCCCTTCCCGTTCTCGACCCGACGCATCTCCGCGATTTTTCGCAGGCCGATGATCAGCCGCGGCACCTGCTGCCGGCGTTTCATGTTGGGCAGAAGGTCGGTTCCCCCGGCGAGGAGCATCGCCTCACCCGGTTCCGCGTCCGCGAGCAACGAGGCCGCTTCGGAGACCGTGCGCGGCGCGACGTACCGGAAGAAGGGGAGTCGCATCATGGGCGCGCCACCTTGTTCTTCGTCCCCGCTTCGTTATCGAGCTTGACCGCCGGCTTTCGTTCCGGCTGGTTGACAGCGCGCCCGTCGCCCCCTTCCCATGGAGTGGGCACCTGTAGAGGTTCGGGGTAGGGAACATCGGGGAAGCGAGCGGGGCCGTAGCGGGGCAGCTTTCCAGCCGCCTTGGCCTCGAGGGCCTTGAGGATCTTCTCGGGGGTGATCGGCACCTCATCGATGCGGACGCCAACCGCGTCGTACACGGCGTTCGCGACGGCGGGCATGACCGGAAGCAGCGGTCCCTGGCCGACCTCCTTGGCGCCGAAGGGGCCGCGCGGGTCCGGGTTCTCGATCAGGTCGGTGAAGATCTCCGGCATGTCGAGAGAGGTGGGACTCTTGTATTCGAGCATCGACGGGAACTTGTGAACGAGGGCGCCGGAAAGCTTCGCCGGCAGCCGCCGGAAGGCCTGCTCTTCCATCAGGGCCTCGCCGAGGCCCATGTAGACGCTCCCCTCGACCTGCCCTCGTGCGAGGGTGGGGTTGATCGACTGGCCGATGTCGTGGGCGATCCACACGCGCGGCACGGTGATCCAGCCGGTGACCTTGTCCACCTCGACCTCGACGACCGACGCCGTGTAGGAGTAGGCGGGGGAAGGGCCGACCCCGCCCCCCTTGTAAAGCGCTGCAGAGGGCGGGGGCGTGTATGAACCGGTCGTTCCGAGGGTGCCGAACTCCTCCTCGGCCAGGCAGACGGCCTCTCGGAAGGAGACCCCCTTGCCGGGATCCTCCGTGTCGAACACTCGCCTACTGGCAAAGACGAGCCGCTGCTTCGGGACCCCGAGGCGCCCGGCGACAGCCTCCGCCAATAGGTCCCGCGCGCGCGCGGCCGCCTGGATGGCCGCATTGCCCATCATCAGAGTGACGCGGCTGGAGTAGGAGCCCAGATCCACCGGGGTCAGGTCGGTGTCTCCCGTGACGGGGCGGATGTCGAAGGGATCGATCCCGAGCACCTCCGCGATGCAGGCCGCGAGGACATCGTCGGAGCCCTGCCCGATCTCCGTCGCCCCGCAGAAAGCCGTCACCCCCCCTCCGCGGTCGAGCTTCAACTGCACTCCCGAATGAGGCATCTTGTTGTAGTAGATCGGAAGGCCGGCACCGGAAAGATAGGAAGAGCAGGCGAGGCCGACCCCCCGTCCCTCCGGCAGCTTGCGGAACTTCTCCTTCCAGCCCGATCTCTCCACAACCCTGCGGATGCACTCGGCCAGGCCGGTGGTCGTCACCCGCATGTAGTTCGCCGTGATGGTGTCGGACTGCTCCGTGATCCGCAGCCTCATCTCCGCCGGGTCGAGGCCGAGCGTCTCGGCGATCTTGTCGAGCTGGATCTCCTGGCCGAACCGAGGCTGGGGGGTGCCGTGGCCGCGCTTGGGGCCGCAGGGCGGCTTGTTGGTGAACACGCGGCAGGCCTGGAAACGGTAGCGCGGGATGCGGTACGTCACGGTCTGGAGCGCCCCTGTGTAGAACGTGCTCGCCACCCCGTACGAGCCGTATCCGCCCCCGTCGATCAGGGTCCTCAGGTGCATGGCAGTGATCGTCCCATCTTTCTTGACGCCGGTCTTGAGGTGCATGAGCACCGGATGGCGGCCGCGATGGCAGTAGAAGACCTCCTCCCGGGTCAAGCAGATCTTCACCGGCCGGCCGAGAAGCAGCGCCGCCTTTCCGAGGACGATCTCGTGGTTGAGGATGTCGCTCTTGCCGCCGAATCCGCCTCCGTTCGGCGTGGCGATGACGCGGATGTGGGCGGGGTCCATCTCGAGGGCCCTGGACAGCGCGCGGTGCAGGTAATGAGGGACCTGGGTGCTCGACCAGATGGTCAGCTTTCCGTCCTGGTCCACGGCGGCTACGGCGGCGTGCTGCTCGATGGGCAGGTGGGTGTTCCCCTCGTAGAAGAACGTGTCCTCGAAAACATGATCGGCCTCCGCGAATCCCTCCTCGAGCTTGCCGAAGTTCAGCGAGACGCGCTTGTGGATGTTCCCTTCCTCGCCGTAGTCGTGGATGCGTGGGGAGGGATGCTCGAGGCCCTCTTCGGGGTCGGAGACGCTGCGCAGCGACTCGTACTCGACGTCGATGAGGTCCAGAGTCTCGAAGGCGGTCAACTCGTCCTTGGCGATCACGGCCGCGACAGGATCCCCCACGAAGCGCACCTTGTCCCGGCAGAGGGCCTGCTCATCCTGGCTGACGGGCAGGATGCCGTAGTCGATCGGAAAGTCCCTGCCGGTCAGGACGAGATGGATGCCGGGACGGACCGCGGCGCGTGAGGTATCGATCCTCTTGATCAGGGCGTGGGGAAGGGGAGAGCGCAGCAGCTTGCAGTGGAGCATTCGGGGCAGGACGATGTCGTCCGCGAAGCGTGTCTGGCCCGTCACCTTTGCCCGCCCATCCACACGGCGGCGCGGTACCCCGATGATTCTC
>QHYA01000159.1 GCA_003223995.1 Acidobacteriota bacterium
TGGGTGTCCGTGACCCCGCTGGAGCCGACACCCGAGATGAACGGCGCGACGCAGTCAGCCTGGCCCGTCGTCTGGCGGGTGAGGTTATGCCCGCCCTGTCCGTCGTCCGCGTCGATGTACTGGGCCGTGATCGTGTCGCCGTTGTGGAGCGAGAGCATCCCGTCGGCGGCGGGCGGAGCGGAGGTGCTCATGATCGTCCCGGTGTAGACCGGATTGCCGGGAGACTGCTGGGTGAGCGTGACCGTCTCCGGATTCGCCTCGGTCGTGGAGGAGATCGTCGCCGTCGTGGTGGAGGAGCCGATGTTCGCGTCGCGGACCTTGATCGTGATCAGCGACGAGCAGGAGTAGCTCGGCTTGTCGAGGGAGATAGAGCCCGCGTAGGGCTGTGGGGTGACGGAGACGCAGTTGGAGACCGGACTGTCGCAGGCCGAGTTCGAGCCGACCGCCTGGATCCGGTAGTAGTTGGTGAAGCCGTCCGCCAGCCCCGTGTCGGTGTAGTTCGTAGTCGGCGCGGCAATATCCGTGACGATCGTGAAGGCGTAGGAGCAGCCCTGGTCGTTCCTCAGGACGTGGTATGTCGCGGCGTTCGCCGCGGAGGTCCAGGACAGCGACGCCGAGCTCGATCCTGCCGTTGCCGACAGGGTCGGCGCGGCGATCGAGGGACAACTGGAGGTGTTCTGGTTCGAGGCGTCATTCACCTTGCCGCAGGCGATCGCGTGGCGGTTGAAGGCGCTGAAGATGGCCGTCGCGTGCGGGGTGCCGTTGTTCAGGTTGCCGTCGTCGTCGTCGATGTTGCGCAGCTTCGTGAACCAGGAGGTGGAGTTGCACCCGTCGGAGTTCGGCAGGGAGCAGTTGTAGGCGTTCCCCCCGGAGCCGTTTCGCGACTTGTACCAGAGCTTGTCCGTGAGCTGCCAGGCCGTGTCCTGGTCGAGGCCGAGAGGGGGCAGGTCTCGGTTCGCCAGGTCCCAGAGCGTCTCAGTCGACACGTAACTCTCGCAGTGCCCCTCCCTGCCGCAGGGCCCGTCCCCGCCCCCGCAGTCCTGCTGAACGAAGCCCGACGGCGTCGAAGGGGTGTGGTTCGCCCTCTGGTCCCAATCGACATCACGGATCCCGGTGCAGTTGAGGCAGGGATTGCCGTACCCGCCGCAGTTGCCCGACTGGAAGAACCCCCGGCCGACGCACGAGACGTGCGTCGTCATGAAGGCGGTGTTATCGGCGTAGGCCTCCGTCGGGTTGTCGTAGCCGCCCCCGTCGTTGTTATCCAGACCGTGTCCCCACTCGTGAAGGAACACCCCCGCGATCTCACCCGTGTTGTTGCATCCCCCGCCGGACTTGTAGAAGTTCACCGAGACTCCGTTCCAGTAGGCGTTGCAGGTGGCGTTGATGTTGACGTTGTCGAGAAGCTGCGACTGGAGCCAACTGTTGCTCGGCAGCCACGCCCGGCCGTGCTCGGCGATGCGATTGAGATGATAGAAGCCGGTCCGCGAGGCGTGAGTGTCCCCAGGGCTCGCCCCGGCAGGCACCGTGCAGTCGATCCCCCCGCTGATGCCGAGGTCGAGATCGTTGTCGCAGCTCACCGATTGGGAGATCGACCCGCAGTTGTCGAAAACGCGGACGTAGGGGCCGGCAAGGGTCGTCGCGGCCGTGGCGCCTCCGGGCGAGCAGGTGAAAAGCCCCATCGTGCTGGCCGTCGAGCCGGAGCTGTTGATGGTGATGTCGGCGAAGGGCATCGGGTAGCCCGCCTGCTCGCAGCCGCTCGGGCAGATCTGATCGTCGGAGAGGGGGTACACACCCCCTTTGGCGAGGGCATACTTGTTGTCGTCGAAGAGAGCCAGGATGGCTCCCGAATGGGCGTCCACCTGCCCCACCCAGGTCCCCGGCTCTCCGGCGACCCGCAGGACGTAGCGCCAGGCGAGGGCCGAGCCATATCCGGAGCCAACGGGACCTTGATAGGCCCCGCCGCCCTCCGAGGGGAGTCCCGTCGGCAGGATGCTCAGGCTCGCACCCGCGATGATGTCGATCCCTTCCGCGCCGGTCAGGTGCATGTAGGCGTAGAGGCGGCGGAGCGCCTCGCCGGCATCGATGGAGGGGGTCGGATCGGTCGTGATGGCGCTCCAGCGAGAAGCACCGAAAGAGACGAGATTGCCGTGACCGATCGTGAAGATATAGCGGTCCCCCGCTACCGGAACGCCCGCCACCCCGCGGTCGAAGACGACCTGCCACACTTCCGGCGCGATTTTTCCTGAGGCCTGCTTGTCGAGGACAAGCTCCGACTCGCGCGCCAGTAGAATGGAGCTGTTCTGGCCGATGAACGCCCTGAGGGATTTCTCCAGGGAGACGAGGCTCACGGGCGAGCTGTCCACGAGATGGTTGCCCGAGCCAGCGATCCAGGGAATCCCCTGCCCCTCGACGAGGAGCGGCGCTCCCGAGCGCCGGTCCAGATAGATGCTCCAGCCCTGGCCGTGCGCCACCTTGAACGACTCCCAGCCAGCCCGTGTGGGGTCGCTCGGAGCAAGAGAATCGGTCGGAAGAGTGGAGACGGAAACGGCCTGCGAGGGGTCGGGAATCGCCAGCTTGTCGAAGCGGCTGGCCTCCTTGCGGATCTGATACGCGACTGTCTGACTCACGGTCAAGGTCAGAACCAGCACCAGCGTCATCAGCATGGGTTTGCGTACAGGCAGGCGCCAAACACTCATCTTGCAGCTCCTTCTACCCGGATCCTCCGGCCTGATCTGAACGTGGAGACTCGTGTTTGAAACAGCCGCACTTCAAGCTTCAGTGGTGTGGGAAATGACAGGGCTCCCCCTTCCCAACGTAACCCTTTCCGTATACGGCGGATGCCTTCCGGGGTCAATCGAAAAATCGCAGGTGGGGGGATCGGCTCGCACGATTCCGTGGAACCGCATCCTCAACTATGCAGGCCGGACACCGAGACGGGCCTCACGGAGAAGCGTACCCTGCAACGCTCAGGGATTCGGGAACGTAATGCGTGGAGGGGCCTGCTTCCGCCCTTCGAGGTAGGCCTTCGCCGCGAAGACAAGCCCGACGAGGTCCATATTGCCGAAGCCGAGGACAACCCCCTCTTCGAGCTTGGCCAGCCGTCCGGAAGCCCTGAGGAGAACCTTTTTCGCCCCTCTCGGATTCCCTCTTCTGTGATGTTCCAGCGCCACGGCGACCTGGACGAGACCCTGCAGGGCGTCACGATGTTCGGGACGGGCATCGAGCCATAACGACTCCAGCACTTCGTGGGCTTCGAAGAAGCGCCCTTCGTTGAACAGCCGGATGAACTCGACAAAGCGAGCGTCCTGCTCGGGAGACCGCACCGACATGGCCGGTCAGAGCGCCGGTGGAGCGAACCCCGAATCTTGCGCCGCCGCGGCGATCAGCCCCGCGAGATGCGACTCGGACTGGAGCGCCCGGCCCTTCAGGACCGCATGGGGATCAGCCTCGATCCTGCCGAGCAGGTCCTGGTACAGCCGGACGATCAGGGAGAGGATGAACCGGCAGTCCGGCTTCATCGCAGGCATCCGGCGTCCTGCCATCTCGACCCCCGAACGTTCGAATCGCCGCGCCCGCCGGATCTGCAAGCCGGCGAGCCAGCTCCAGCGAGGGTCATCGCTGGCGGCGCTGACGATGGCCCGGAAATCCGCCTCCGACAGCCCCGACAGAGCCAGATCGGACTCGGGGATGTAGATGCGCCCCCGCCTGCCGAGACGGAGATCTGCAGAGACGTCGCGGAGGATGTGCGCGATGTAAGCGAAGATGCCGAGGTCCCTCCCGCACGCCGCCACGTCGAAGCCATCTCCGAGATCGCGCACCTCATATCGAGGAGAAGCTCCTTCCACTGATGGCTGCTCGTCACCGGAGGCATCAGCGGTCAGGAGGAAAACGAAGATCGTGGTCGGCGCCGCCGCGGCCCCCTCGGCGTATCGCAGGAAGCTTTCCGGCGTGACGAAGCGGACGTGGCCCAGGTCGTAGGCCATGGCATCGAGGAAATCGGACCAGACCACGAGCGGAATCGGAAAGGCGGAGAGGGCCGAACACAGGGCGACATCGAGCGGGCCGCCCTGGGGCGTGCCGGCGTGCGCGGCCAGGATCCGCTCCCTCCACCGGGACAGCTCCCTCAGATGAGCCTCGCGCCGAGCGTTCGTGAGGGTTTCAACGTCGGCAATGGAGTCCACGAAATCGTCGATGACCCGCATGACGGCATACATCGCGATGAAGGCATCGTAGCGGCGGCGGTCCAGCAGGTACCGGCTCACGAGGTAGAGGTTCGACCGGTCGCGTGAAGCGACCTCCTCGCAGACCCGCAGCGCTTCTCCCAGCGTCTGTTCATTCAGGCCCGCAAGGCCCTGTGCGTCCGACCTGACAGATCTCATGAGGGCGGGCCGGCCGGCCTGGGAGTTGCTTCAGGAAGCCTCAATCCATCCTCCGCTCACGCTCCGGCCGGTGAGGATACCATCACGGCTCACGAGGCTATAATCGCGGCCCAAGTGCGAGACAGCAACGCTGCGGTCCTCCCTCCCCCGGCGATCGATCTTCCGCTGAGGCCGCCGTCGTGAAGCGGCTCGTGAGGGTCGCGTTGGCGGCGGCGATCGCACTTGTCGCCCTGTCTGCCGCCGCGGTGATCGCAGGGGTCGTGTTCCTCCGTTCCACCTTGCCCAGGACGCATGGACGCGCTCGGCTGCCCGGTCTCGCCGCACCAGTGTCGGTCTGGCGCGACCGCTGGGGCGTTCCGACGATCCGGGCCTCATCGATGCCGGATGCGATGATGGCCCTCGGCTACGTCCATGCCTCCGACCGACTCTGGCAGATGGAGATGCGGAGGCGCGGAGCGCTGGGGAGGCTTTCGGAGATCTTCGGCCCCGATGCGGTCGATGCGGATTTCGAGCAGAGGGGTTACGACCTGGAGAGTCTCGCCCGGAAGGACCTTGCCGCCGCGACCGAGGGCGTGCGGCGCGCGGTTCTCGCATATGCCGCTGGCGTGAATGGCTACCTGCGGAGCCACACTTTCCGACTACCGCCGGAGTTCCTGATCCTTCGCTTCCGGCCGGAGCCATGGAGGCCGGAGGATTCCTTCGCCTTCGCACGTCTGATGCTGTTGAAGCTGTCGGTCTCCGAACGAGCAGAGCTGGACCGCTACGACCATTTCCTCAGGCTGGGGGCGCCGCGAGCCCTGGCGCTGATGCACTGCGAACCGAACGCTCCTGCCGACCTCATCCGCCCCGAGCTGCCGGAGTACTTCCGGGCCGCCGCTCCTCTTCACGCCCGCTCGAGAAGCGCGAGGCCGCTTTCGGATCCACAGCCGGCTCCGGGGTCCAACTGCTGGGCGATCTGCGGCTCGATGGCCGCATCAGGTTCCCCGATCCTCGCCAACGACCCTCACCTGGGGATCGAGCAGCCCTCGGTGTGGTACGAAGCGGGCATCCTGGCGCCGGGACTCGAGCTTCGGGGATTGACGCTCGCCGGTCTGCCCGGAGTCGTCATCGGACGCAACCGCCACATCGCCTGGGGGATCACGGCACACCAGGCGGACGATCAGGACCTCTACATCGAGCGTCTGGATGGTTCCTCCCCGCCGAAGTACCTTGAAGGAGATCGATGGATCCCGGCAGTGGCGCGCGTGGTGAGCGTCAAGGTTCGGGGGGCGACACCCGTCAACCGGGTCCTCCTGAGAACCAGCCGGGGGCCTCTCATGCCGCCCGATCCCGGCTCCCTCCATCCGGCGATGTCGATCGAAGCCGCGGCTCTCGAGGGGGGAAACCCCATCCCGGCCTTCTGGGAGATCTGCCAGACGAGAGATTCGCGCGGCCTGCTGGAGGCCCTACGTGGTTATTCCAGCACGACCTTGAACTTCACTTACGCCGACGATGCGGGCGCGGTCGGCTTCAAGACCGCCGGGTTCGTGCCGCGCAGGCGCGCGGGCGACGGCCGGCTGCCGGTTCCCGGCTGGACCGGCGCCTACGGGTGGGATGGACGCATACCATCCGACCAGCTGCCAGGGCGCAGCTACGACCGGGGATCGGCGGAGGGCATCGTGGTGACCGCGAACAATTTCCTTCTCGACCAGGACTCGCCGACCTACGCGGGCGAATGGGCCCCCTCCTTCCGCGCCGATCGGATCGCCGAGAGGTTGCGGCAGCGGAGGAATTGGACGGTGGAGGCGATGGGATCGGTCCAGTCCGATGTCCTGTCCGGGATGGCGCGCCGGATGGTCGCTGCCGTGCAGAGAATCGTTGCCGGGCGTCCGCAGGGCGCTTCCTTGCCGCCGCAGGTGGCCCGACCCCTCGAGGTGCTTGGCGGCTGGGACGGAAACATGCTGCGGCGCGGCCCCTCGCGGCTGCTCGAAGAGCTGACGAGAGAGCTGGTCGAGCGGGTGACCGGGGATGAGGCCCGCTCGGCGGGCGGAGGAACTCTCGTCGGTCCGTTCGGCCTGCTCAGGCTTCTCGAGGATCCGGCGGGTTCGGACTGGTTCGACGATGTCTCGACCCCCCGGCGAGAAAGCTCATTCGAGATCGTCTCGGCCGCCCTCGCCTCCGCCTACCGGCGAGTGGTTACGCAGTGCGGAGAGGATCCCGCCCGGTGGGACTGGGGCCAGGTCCACCAGGCCTCGTTCCAGCATCTTCTCGGCCCGCCGACTCATCTCGCGCGCTGGTTCGACCTCGGTCCCGTCGGAATGCCAGGTGACAACCAGACCGTCAACGCCCAGGCCTACTTGGTCGGCTCCCCGTTCCGCATCGTTCATATCCCCTCGGCACGGGTGCTGTTCGACCTGGCCGACCCCGACCATGCCCTCTCGGTCCTGCCGACAGGTCAGTCAGGCCATCCTCTGTCGCCCCACTACGGAGACCAGCTTTCGATGTGGGCGGCCGGCGAGTACCATCCTGCCCCTCTCACCGAAGCCGCCGCTCGCGCCGTAGCCGTCGAGACCCTCATCCTGACGCCCTGAGCAGCGGGCCGGAGGACACCGCGGTCTCGACGCGCCTCGATAATCGCGTGCAGGGAGTCC
>QHYA01000036.1 GCA_003223995.1 Acidobacteriota bacterium
GAAATGCGTAGATATTGGGAGGAACACCGGTGGCGAAGGCGGCTCTCTGGTCCGGTTCTGACGCTGAGGCGCGAAAGCTAGGGGAGCAAACAGGATTAGATACCCTGGTAGTCCTAGCTGTAAACGATGGGTGCTTGGTGTAGCGGGTATCGACCCCTGCTGTGCCGAAGCTAACGCATTAAGCACCCCGCCTGGGGAGTACGGTCGCAAGGCTGAAACTCAAAGGAATTGACGGGGGCCCGCACAAGCGGTGGAGCATGTGGTTCAATTCGACGCAACGCGAAGAACCTTACCTGGGTTTGAACAGCAGGTGACAGCCCCGGAAACGGGGCCTCCCTTCGGGGCGCCTGTAGAGGTGCTGCATGGCTGTCGTCAGCTCGTGTCGTGAGATGTTGGGTTAAGTCCCGCAACGAGCGCAACCCTTGTCCCTAGTTGCCATCGGGTCATGCCGGGAACTCTAGGGAGACTGCCCCGGAAAACGGGGAGGAAGGTGGGGATGACGTCAAGTCATCATGGCCTTTATGTCCAGGGCTACACACGTGCTACAATGGGCGGTACAAAGGGTCGCAAAACCGCGAGGTGGAGCAAATCCCAAAAAGCCGCTCTCAGTTCGGATTGCAGTCTGCAACTCGACTGCATGAAGTTGGAATCGCTAGTAATCCCGGATCAGCATGCCGGGGTGAATACGTTCCCGGGCCTTGTACACACCGCCCGTCACATCACGAAAGTCGGCTGCACTTGAAGTCGCTGAGCCAACCCGCAAGGGAGGCAGGCGCCTATGGTGTGGTCGATGATTGGGGTGAAGTCGTAACAAGGTAGCTGTAGGAGAACCTGTGGCTGGATCACCTCCTTTCTAGGAGCACAACGGCGAGGCCGAAGGGCCGCGCCGGCAGCTCCAGGTCGATAGTAGCTGTCGAGGCGGCGCGCACTATTTAGTTTTGAGGGAGCATCGGGGCTGGCCCGAGGCGACGCAAGAAGAACCTTGAGCTCGTGAAGTGGCCCGCGGGTCCTTCCGAGTCTCGGTCCTTGGGCGTATCGGGCCTATAGCTCAGGTGGCTAGAGCGCACGCCTGATAAGCGTGAGGTCGGTAGTTCAAATCTACCTAGGCCCACCAGAGTCGGGGGTATAGCTCAGACGGGAGAGCGCCTGCTTTGCAAGCAGGAGGCCAGCGGTTCGATTCCGCTTACCTCCACCAGATCCCGTCGGGACTCAGGGCGCTCCTAGAGGAATTCATGTCGGGGCCGGTGTTCGCGCCGGTCGCCGGTTGGTTCTTTGACAATCGAGAAGTGGGTAACTGCTACAAGCTGAGTGTTGACTCTTCTATGGTCAAGCTACTAAGGGCATGCGGTGGATGCCTTGGCGCAGAGAGGCGATGAAGGACGCAGCAAGCTGCGATAAGCCCCGGTGAGCCGCAAGCAGGCCTCGACCCGGGGATCTCCGAATGGGGCAACCCGATCCGAGTCATGTCGGATCACCCCCCTCCGAATCCAATAGGAGGACGGGAGCGAACGAGGGGAAGTGAACCATCTCAGTACCCTCAGGAAGAGAAAGCAAGAGCGATTTCCCTAGTAGCGGCGAGCGAAAGGGAAACAGCCAAAACCGGTGGTATGCCAAGCTCGTGAGCGTTGTATCGCCGGGGTAGCGGGAGCGTGCCGGGCCCCATCACGATGGGGCCGGGAAGTGAGAAACCGCCACGTTAGCCGAAGGATCTGGAAAGTTCAGCGATACAGGGTAACAGCCCCGTAGGCGAAAACGTGACGGCTTCCTGGGTGCGCCACCCAAGTACCACGGGACACGAGGAACCCTGTGGGAATCTGCGAGGACCATCTCGCAAGGCTAAATACTCCTCCGCGACCGATAGTGAACCAGTACCGTGAGGGAAAGGTGAAAAGAACCCCTGTTAGGGGAGTGAAATAGTACCTGAAACCGCATGTCTACAAGCAGTGGAAGGGCTATGCCCGTCCAGCGATGGATGGGAATGCCCGACCGCGTGCCTTTTGCATAATGAGCCGGCTAGTTATTCTGCGTGGCAAGGCTAAGCGATAAGCGGATGAGCTGAGGGTAGGGGTGAAAGGCTAATCAAACTCAGTTATAGCTCGTTCTCCCCGAAATATCTTTAGGGATAGCCTCGAGTGTTTGTTGACGGCGGTAGAGTACTCGATGGACTAGGGGCCTTACCAGGTTGCTGAATCCAACGAAACTCCGAATTCCGTCAACCCACAGCTCGGGAGTCAGACTGCGGGGGATAAGCTCCGTGGTCGAGAGGGGAACAACCCAGACCGCCAGCTAAGGTCCCAAAATGCAGGCTAAGTGGGAAAGGATGTGGGGTTGCCGTGACAACCAGGAGGTTGGCTTAGAAGCAGCCATCCTTTAAAGAAAGCGTAACAGCTCACTGGTCAAGCGACTCTGTGCCGACAATGTAACGGGGCTTAAGCCTGCTACCGAAGCTGCGGACACGCTGGCTCTCCGGAGCCGGCGTTTGGTAGGGGAGCATTCCGTGAGAGACACGAGCCGGATCGACAAGGACCGGTGCTGGCTCACGGAAGAGACTCTGCCGGCACAAGTAGCGATAAAGTCCGCGAGAATCGGACTCGCCGAAAGTCTAAGGTTTCCTGAGGAAGGTTCGTCCGCTCAGGGTTAGTCGGTCCCTAAGCCGAGGCCGAAAGGCGTAGGCGATGGACGGCAGGTCAACATTCCTGCACCAGTCAGTGCACGTTATCACGATGGGGTGACGCAGAAGGCTAGGCATACGGGGTGATGGACGTCCCCGGCCGCGATCGTAGGGGGCCTTCCTAGGCAAATCCGGGAAGGCATCAACTCCGAGGAAAGCGGGGAAGTGCGGCTTCGGCCAAACCAACTTGCCGACGCCATGCTGCCGAGAAAAACCTCTAAGGAGCGCATTGGCTGACCGTACCGCAAACCGTCACAGGTAGACAGGGAGAGAATCCCTAGGCGCGTGAGAGAACCCTCGCTAAGGAACTCGGCAAAATAGCCCCGTAACTTCGGGATAAGGGGTGCCCCACTAGAGTAAGGAGGTTCGCCCTCCGAGCTCGAAGGGGTCGCAGTGAATTGGCCCAGGCGACTGTTTACTAAAAACACAGGACTCTGCGAAGTAAAAAAGACGACGTATAGGGTCTGACGCCTGCCCGGTGCCGGAAGGTTAAGAGGAGGGGTTAGCCGCAAGGCGAAGCTCTGAATCGAAGCCCCGGTAAACGGCGGCCGTAACTATAACGGTCCTAAGGTGGTATCCGCTGCCTTAGTAAAATCCGGCTAAATGCTGGAATATCTGAGAATCTCACGCTACGACTAGCGAGGTGATCGCCAGTCGTGACAATGCGATGAGTGCAGACAATCAGCAGGAAAGGCTAATCAGTCCGTGGGTGAACCGCCAAGAACCCAGGACAGAGCTGGTTAGAATCCTCAGAGACTACACGCCGGACATCCGAGACATCGGATGAAGATATAGTCCCGACTGCATGGCGACATGCAGGGATGCCGAACCCGACGCGGCATCCGCTCAATAGCAACGATTGAGTAAGACATCAAGCGAAATTCCTTGTCGGGTAAGTTCCGACCTGCACGAATGGCGTAACGATCTGGGCGCTGTCTCGGCGAGGGGCTCAGCGAATCTGTAGCACCTGTGAAGATGCAGGTTACCCGTGGCTAGACGGAAAGACCCCGTGCACCTTTACTACAACTTAGCGTTGGATTTCGGTGCTGTCTGCGCAGAATAGGTGGGAGGCTGTGAAGCGTGGGTTTCGGCCTGCGTGGAGCCAACAGTGAGATACCACCCTTACGGCTCTGAGGTTCTAACCTGGGACCGTGAATCCGGTCCAGGGACAACGTTAGGCGGGTAGTTTGACTGGGGCGGTCGCCTCCTAAAGTGTAACGGAGGCGCCCGAAGGTTCCCTCAGGCTGTTTGGAAATCAGCCGAAGAGTGCAAAGGCAAAAGGGAGCTTGACTGCGAGACCTACAAGTCGAGCAGGTGCGAAAGCAGGGCTTAGTGATCCGGCGGTCCCGCATGGAAGGGCCGTCGCTCAACGGATAAAAGGTACGCCGGGGATAACAGGCTTATCCTCCCCAAGAGTTCACATCGACGGCAAGGTTTGGCACCTCGATGTCGGCTCATCGCATCCTGGGGCTGAAGTAGGTCCCAAGGGTTCGGCTGTTCGCCGATTAAAGCGGTACGTGAGCTGGGTTTAGAACGTCGTGAGACAGTTCGGTCCCTATCTGCCATGGGCGCAGGATACTTGAGAGGAGCCTTTCCTAGTACGAGAGGACCGGAAAGGACGAACCGCCAGTGTTCCGGTTGTCCCGCCAGGGGCAGCGCCGGGTAGCTGTGTTCGGAAAGGATAAGCGCTGAAGGCATATAAGCGCGAAGCCCCCCTCGAGATGAGGTATCCCCCACCGCAAGGTGGCTAAAGGACCCTGGGAGACGACCAGGTTGATAGGCCGGGTGTGTAAGCGCGGCGACGCGTTGAGCTTACCGGTACTAATCGTCCGTGAGGCTTGACCATAGATTTCGAACCGGCATTCAGCTTGCAGCGGTTCCCGCTTCTCGATTTGTCATTTTCGCTTCCACTCCTCCGCGCGCCCTTTTCGTTTCTTTCCTGGCAATTCTTCCCTGCTCACGGTCGGTCCCGGCTGGGCGCAGTAGTCCGATTCCCGACGCGCATTTCCCCTACAATGGCTCCGCAATGTCGCAGCGGACCGTCTCACGGCTTCTGAGGAAGGGCTGGGACGCCCTCGAGACAGAGGACTATGATGGTGCCGAGTCTCTGGGGCGCCGGGCGCTTCTCGCCGATCCCGACTCGGTCGAAGCCCGGCTGCTGCTCGGCAACGCCCTGCTCGGGCGGGAAGACTACCCCGCGGCTGCCGAGGTCCTGCACGGGGCGGTGGAGCGGGCTCCGGACGACCCCGAGCCCCGCACCGATCTGGCGATCTCTCTCTTCCAGATGTGTGATTTCCGGGGGGCGAGAACGGAGATCGAGAGCGCGCTCGGGTTGCGGGAGAAGTTCGCCGATGGGCATTACTGGATGGCGTTGTGCCTCGAGCGGGAGGGAGACTACTGGGGCGCTGACCGGGAATACGCACGGGCACACGCACTTGATCCGGAGGAGTTTCCGCTCCCGGTGCGAGTCTCACTGGATGATTTTCGGCGCATCCTCCAGGATGCGGTCGAGCATCTTCCCGAAGAGTTCCAGGGGGCGCTGAAGAACCTCTCCATCGAGGTCGAGGACCTGCCCGGCGAGGAACTGTTAAGGGACTCGGATCCCCCGATGGATCCGTCCCTTCTGGGTCTCTTCGAAGGGGTCGTCACGATCCGCCACGAGGTGGGCCACTATCTCGGGCTCGAAGAGGACGATCTGGAGCGGTGCGGCTACGAGTGAGCGTGCCGTTGCGGCAGGTCAGGCGCAGACGTTGCTGGCGGAGAGCAACTGCGCCACTTTCTCGAGCATCTCTTCCTGGACGTTCATTCCCTTCAGCAGGAGGTCATCGGCTCCCGCCCGCCGGAGCTCCTCCCAGGCCGACCCGAACAGGTCCTGATCCTGTTTCGACGTGAAGATGAGGACTGGACAGGGCTTTCTTGGAAAAGCTTGCAGCACGGAAAGTCCGTCTCCTTCTCCCTGAAGCGAGAGGTCGAGCATGAGCAGATCCACGCGCTCGTTCATGAGGATATCGATCGCTTCGGCGGAGCTGCGAGCGGCGAGCGTGCGGTAGCGGTGGCCGAGCACCTCCTTCGTCAGCTCGAGGAAGAACTCCGTGTCCTCAACGACCAGGATCGTCTTCATCTGGCCCCCGGCCTCCCGGCTCCTGCCCGTTTCCTGCCGTCTCGAATCGACTCTGAAGTCTCCCTCCGCTGGCTGCTGCGGCAAGAAACGGTTGCCGCAACGCGGGCAGCAGACCTCCCCGCGGGATTCGACAACGGCAGGCTGCGGAGCAAGGAGTTCGGTCCTGATCTCGAGCTTCTCCCCACAGATGCGGCAGGTGAAGCGCCCGCCCGAGGGTGGGAGTTTCCCTGCCTCCACCATATAGCGCTCCTGGCAGTGAGGGCATGTGATCTGGATGTTCTTCAAGGGGCTCATCGAAACCTTTCCGCCATCTCCTCAGAGGCGCGTGTCTCCACGGCCTGCGCCTCGCTGTCCCAACCATGGGCACGGGGGCGGGCGCCGCTCCCGACGTGCCGAAGTCAAATCTAGGCGCTCCGCCCGGGACGGTCAAATTCCAGGAGGGGAGGGGCTAGCTCCGCGCCCTGCGCAAGGTCAGGATGGTGGCTTCAGGCGGTCGGCCGAGCCGGAGCTTCAATCCTGTCGTCCCGATCCCCGGGTTGGTATACACCCATGTATTGCCCAGCCTGTTCAGGCCGTAGACGAACCGCCGCCCGATCGTCGTTTTGGTCACGACCGCCCCGACAAGAGGAAGGACGATCTGCCCGCCATGAGTGTCTCCCGCAAGGACGAGATCGACGCCGGCCGCCGAGGCGGGGGCCGCCACATCGGGGTTGTGGCCGATGAGAACCTTGAAGGCTCCTGTGGGGACGTCGCGCAGCGCCCGGGACACATCGGCGGCGTCCCCACGGGGTTCGGAAACGCCGGCGACCCAGATTGCGGTCTGATCCCGATGGATGGCGATTGCTTCGCCCACGAGCAGCCCTACCCCCCGCTCGCGTACGAGGCGGATGATGGAAGGGGTGTCGTGGTTTCCCCGGCAGGCGAGAATGCCGTCTTTGGCGCGAATAGCCGGGAGGACCGTGTCCAGCCCGAGCCGGGTCTGCTCGAGCGTCCCCTGGCTGCGCCGGAAGTCCCCCGCGATCAGCGCGAGATCGAATTCCCTCCCCTTCAGGAGACCTGCAAGCGCTCTCTCCGTCTCGCCGTTGCCTTCGAGATGGAGGCACGAAAGAAGAAGGATGCGGTAGCCGTCGAAGGCCTCGGGTAGCCGGGCCAGAGAAACCTCGACCGGTCTGGCCTCGACCTCTCTGGTTTCCCGGACACCACGAGCGATGACGGCTGCAATGGCGAGCAGGGCGAGAAATAGCGTCGTGAGCCGACGGGTCACTACCGGGAGGGCTGAGCCCCGACCGGCGAAGAGTCAGCCTCGCGTTCGAGAGAAGCGACATTTCCCCCAAGGAACCGAAGGGGGTCGACCGGGCGATCACCGGAACGGATCTCGAAGTGAAGGTGGGGGGAGGTCGCATTGCCGGTCTGCCCGACGAGAGCGATGGTCGCGCCGGCCTCCACCCGCTCGTCCTCGTGAACCAGGTTCTTGAGGTTGTGAGCGTAGATCGTGAGGAAGCCGTCGCCGTGATCCAGGATCACGACGTTCCCGTAGCCGCGAAAACCGCTTCCGGAATAGAGGACTCTTCCCGACCGCGAGGCCTTGATCTTCGCGCCTGGCGTGGCTTTCAGGTCCAGTCCGGAGTGCATCCGGCCTGCTCGAAGCCCGAATGGGCTCATCAGCTCGCCGGACAGCGGCCAGCCGAAGGGCTCGGAGGGGACGTTCGAGCGTGCCGATGCGACACGGCCTGTCCGGCCAGTTCGTTCGGCCAGTGCCATTTCGGTGGGGAGAGGGCCGCCTTCCTCCTCGTCCGCCCGTTCGGGAGCCGAAGGGATGGCCGGACGGGCGGTGGAAGCGGCGGGGGCGGAGGGCGCCGAGGGGATCCTCACGGTTTCGCCTGCGAAGATGCGCCGCGGGTCGGAGATGCCATTGCACCTGGCGAGCTCCTCGAGCGGCGCCCCGCAGCGCTTCGCAATGCGCCACAGAGTCTCGCCGGCGATGATCCGATGGAACCGGCCGTAGACCGCGCAGGCATCATCGGTGGGGCGGGCCGTCTCCCGAGTCGGATCTCGCTGCGCGCGAGGGTCGCGCTCTGATTGCCGCCCCGATGGAAGAGACGGTCTTCGCTCCCCGCCGCGGGCGCCGGCTGCGGATTCCTGGGGCTTCTCGAGACGGTGCCGAGGGGGATCATCGTGGCTGCTCGCCATCGCCGCACAGCCGCACAGGGCGATCGAACTCAGAGCAGCCAGGGCTCGTCGAAGGTACTCTTCCCGAATGCCTCGGTTCATCCGGCGAATATAGACTCCCTCCCCGGCAAGAGGCCAGCACCCGATAGACAAGCCGGGATCCTCGCGGCCCCCCGGAAGAGGCGCGAGGCGTCTGAAAGCACATCCCCAAGGGGACAAGAAGCCGCCTCCGGGCCTGGGGAGGGGGAGATCAAAACATCCGGCGCAGCGCCGCCTCGTCCTGCGAGGTCACCAGCGCGATCAGCTCGTCGTTTTTCTGCAGGACCGTTTCCCCTTTCGGGATCATCGTCTTCTCGTTCCGGAAGACAGCGATGAGGATCGACCCGGTAGGGAGGGAAAGGTCGCGCAGCGGCTTGCCAAGCATCGGAGACTCATCAGACACCCGGACTTCAACGATCTCCACGTCTCCGCCGCGCAGCGTGAGCAGCGGGATCACGAGGTCGTCGGCGCCGACCTGTTTCTCGATCATGGCGTCGATGATCCTCGTCGAGGAGACCGTCAAGTCCACACCCAGAGCCCCGAAGACAGATTCGTTCCGCGGGTCTGAAACCCGGGCGATCGTTCGCGGTTTCAGGAACACGGTCTTCGCGACCTGGCAGACCACAAGGTTCGTCTCGTCGTCTCCGGTCACGGCCGCCACCACATCGGCCCGGTTGGCTCCGGCCTCGCGCATCACGTTCACCCTCACGCCGTCGCCCGCCGTGATCGCCTCGCCGAGGTCCGCTTGTAGCTCGCGCGCGCGGGCCCTGTTCTTCTCGATCAGGACCACCTCGCGCCCCTCGGCCAGGAGGTGCCGCGTCAGGTTGTAGCCGACTTTCCCCCCTCCAACGACGATCACGTACATCCGCGCCGCTCCTTCCCGGGGTCGGATCCGGACGGGCTGGTCGTGAGTCGCTCGACCTCCGCGAGGGCCTGCAGCGTCGGGCAGATCACCTCCAGGCCCAGAGTGCGGTAAACGCCGGCCAGCTCCGGGTCGAAGATCCGGAGAAGGACCCGCGGGACGCCGAACCGCACGCGCACCTTCTGCGCCAACAAGATGTTCAGGGGATCACGGCCGGTCGCCACGAGGCAGAGATCGGCGCCGCCGGCAAAGGCCTTCTCCAGCGCTGCATCGTCCAGCACGTCCCCCGAGATCGTCCGGAAGTCCGGCGAGGGCGGGACATTGCGGAACTTCTCTTCGTCTGCATCGACGATCGCCACGCTCTCCCCCCTCTTGAGGAACGAGGCCGCTGCGCGAGCGCCCAGCCGGCCACAGCCGAGAATCACGATCCTCACGTCTTTTCTCCCGCGGCGGGCTCCTCGAAGGGGATCGGGAGCTTGTCCAGGAGGACTTCGCAGGGGGCGCGCCGCAGGACGGTGTCGGAGGTCCGGCCGAGGATCTCGTCGCGCAGGCCGATCCTGGGGCGGATCCCCATGACAATGAGGTCGGCGGCGGATTCCCTGGCGAGCCTCACGATTTCCTCTCCCGCCACACGGGCGCGGGCGACATGCCTTTGCGGCTCCAGCCCGTGAAGCCGGACGATCTCCTCCGCCCGTCCGAGGGCCGCTCCCGCTGTCTGTTCCGGCCCCGCGAGGGGGGCGGTCAGAGGAAGGGTCCGGGGCACCTCGATGACGTAGGCGAGCATGATCGTCGCCCCTTGTTCGGCCCCCAGCCGGCAGGCCAGCTCCACTCCTCTTTCGGAGTGGCCCGCCCCGACGCCCCTCGGGAGTCGGAGTCGGGATCACGGATGTCCTTCGCGCGCCCCGAGGGCCCGTGCCCGTGAGTACAGGTCTGCTTGGTCGCTTTCGTCGGCGGCCCGCAGGAGCCGCACCTGCTCTCCTGGCCAGTCCCGGCGGATTGATCCGAACAGCGGAAGACCATTCGATCTGCGGTACATCAGGTAATAACCCGTGCAGACGAGGATCCAGCCAGGCCCCGCGATACGGCCGATCTCATGCGTCGCGACCACGAACCCCAGCAGCATCAGCGATCCCATCAGGGCGGCGATGGCCAGAAGGGGGACCGGCGTCCTCCCCCCCCGCAGCGCCAACGACACGCTGATCGGGACCCTGTAGGGCCGGGGCAGATGGGGTTCCACGGAGCGGAGACGGATCACGGCGATCATCGCGAGGCTGTAGGCGAGCATCGCCCCGAAAGCATACATGTTTGCGAGCACCTCGAGAGGGGTCGCTCCCGGCCAGAAGAACGCCAGCGACAGCTCCCCGGCGATCAGGGCCCCGAAGACCGCCAGGGCCTTGATCGGTGTGTGAAACCGCGGATGCGTCTGCCGCGCCCATGGGCCGAGCGAGTCGTATTGCCCCATCGAGTAGGCGAGTCGGGAGACGCTGGCGAGGAAGCTGTTCGCCGAAGCGAGCAGCACCGCGCAGGCCAGCCCCGAGATGAGGCTCGAAAGAGCGGGACCGAAAGACGGGACCAGCGCCGCAAGGACAGCCAGGGGAGCCTCGCCATGGCCGAACACCGACGGCGTGGCGGCCCCGAGCGCAAGGTGAGGCAACGCGAGGGCGAAGAGAACGGTCGTGAGGATCAGGGCGATGGAGGGGCGCGGCATGACGGCGGCGGGGCGGCGGCACTCCGCCGCCGTGAGAGCAAGGGTCTGGAGACCGACAAAGGAGATAATCGACAGCGACAAGCCGTATCCGAAACCCCGCAGGCCGCGCCAGTCGGAATGGAGGGTGTCGACGAAGGCGATCGCGTTCCAGGCGAAGAGGAAGCCGGCGACCACCAGGACAGAGAGCCCGACGAGGGTGGCGATCCCGACGGCCGCGTTGAGGCGGGCCTTCTCCTTCAGCCCGCGGCAGTTCGCCACGACAAGGCTGCTCGCCGCGGCCAGCGACTCGGCGAACCAGAACCATTCGAACCGGCCGACCACGGGCAGGTGCACCGCCAGCGTCGAGGCCTCGATTCCCAGCAGGACGGGGGCGAACGTGTTCGCGTACGAGGCTGTCATGGTCGCGAAGAGGGCGATCCCGATGGTGAGATCCAGGATCAACGCCGCTCCCGCGATGAAGCCCCAGAAATCGCCCAGCCCGCGCAGCACGAAATACTGCGCCCCGCCGGCCACCGGCAGGGCCGTGACCATCTCGACGTAGGCCAGCCCCACGAGCAGGAAGACCAGACCCGACAGGGCGAAGGCGAACCCGGCGCCGCCTCTCGAGGCCTGGATCACGAGCCCGAGGGCGACGAAGAGATTGCCTCCGATGGCGGCCTGCCCGCCGAGGAACGTCCCCCAGGCACTGACAGACCGCCTGTCCGCCGGGATGGCGGAGGCCCCCGGTTCGCTCATGCCAGACGAGTCTCCGCCGGCTCGTGGGTCTGCCGGACTGCGCTCCCCGCGTTTACAAGAAGAGCGGCGCGAAGACCAGGGTGATCGTGCTCAGCAGCTTGATCAGGACGTGCAGCGAAGGGCCGGCCGTGTCCTTGAAAGGATCTCCCACGGTGTCTCCGACGACAGCGGCCTTGTGGGAGTCGGAACCCTTGCCCCCGAGAGCGCCGGTCTCGATGTATTTCTTCGCGTTGTCCCAGGCCCCTCCTCCATTGTTCATCAGTGTGGCCATGAGGATACCAGCGATGGTGCCGATCATCAGCAGGGCCGCGACGGCCTCCGCCCCCGTCCCCGGTCTGGCGCTCAGGTACTTGAAGCCGAAACCGACCCCGAGCGGCACCAGCACCGGCAGCAGACCCGGGGCGACCATCGATTTCAGCGCGCCCACCGTGACGATGTCCACACACTTCCGGTAGTCGGGGTCGGCCGTCCCCTGCATGATCCCGGGGTTCTCCCGGAACTGACGGCGCACCTCCTCGATGACGCACTGGGCCGCCCGGCCGACGGCTTTGATGGCGAGGGCGGAGAAGAGAAAGACGAGCGCGGCGCCGATAAGCCCGCCGATAAACACCGGAACCCGGCCGATGTCCACGGTGTGGAAGCTGAAGGCCGGGTCCCCGCCACGCTCCTTCATCACGAAGGTCACCTCGTCGAGGTAGGCGGAAAACAGCAGGAAGGCCGCCAGCGCGGCCGAGCCGATCGCGTACCCCTTGGTGAGGGCCTTCGTAGTGTTGCCGACCGAATCCAGCCGGTCCGTCTTGACCCGGATTTCCTTCGGCTGGCCCGACATCTCGATGATCCCACCGGCGTTGTCGGTGATCGGTCCGAAGGTATCCATCGCCAGGATGTAGGCGGCGGTGGAGAGCATTCCCATCGTCGCCACCGCCGTGCCATAGAGGCCGCCGCCGAGAAACGCGCGGTTGCCGAAATAGTAGGAGGCCATGATGGCGCAGGAGATGACCACGACAGGAGCGGCCGTGCACTCCAGGGCGACGGCGAAGCCCGTGATGATGGTGGTGGCGGGTCCGGTCTTGCACGACTCGGCGATCTGCTGGACCGGCCGGTAGCGGTACTCCGTGTAGTACTGCGTGATGACGACGATGAGGAACGAGGTGATGATCCCGGTGGCTCCCGCGGCGAACAACCACAGGCTCCCCTTCAGCAGCCACTGCACGGCGAGGAAAAACCCCACCAGGGCCAGGGCCGTCGTCAGGTAGTAGCCGCGATTGAGGGCCTTCATCGGGTCGGCATCCTCTCGCGTTCTCACGGCCATGACCCCGGCGATCGACGCGATGATCCCGAAGGCGCGGGCCACGAGCGGAAAGAACACCGCGCCCACACCCAGCGCCGGGTTCTTTGCGGCGAGCGTGGCGCCCAGGATCATGGCGCCGACATTCTCGGCGGCGGTCGATTCGAACAGGTCGGCGCCGCGCCCGGCGCAGTCGCCCACGTTGTCCCCGACCAGGTCTGCGATCACGGCCGGGTTGCGCGGATCGTCCTCGGGGATTCCCGCCTCGACCTTGCCGACGAGGTCGGCCCCGACGTCGGCCGCCTTGGTATAGATGCCGCCCCCGAGCTGGGCGAAGAGAGCGACGAACGAGGCTCCGAAGCCGAAGCCGACGATCTGGAGCGTGACCCGCTGCAGCTCCTCGGCTGCCATGTCCGTCCGGCCGCCGAAGATGAAGAACAGCGCTCCGACCCCCATCAGGCTCATGGCCACGACGAACAGCCCCGACACGGCCCCGCCGCGCAGGGCGATCTGGAGGGCCCGGTTGAGCGAGCTGCGCACGGCCGAGGCTGTCCTGAGGTTGGCGCGGATCGAGACGAACATCCCCACGTAGCCTGCAACGCCGGAGCAGAGGGCCCCGAGGAGGAATCCGAGCGTGGTCTTCCAGGCGGTGTCGAACCCCTTCAGGTAGGAGTAGAACCCGAAGATGAGAACGGCCAGGACCACGGCCATGATCGTGATGGTCCGATTCTGGCGGGAAAGAAAGGCCTCCGCCCCCTGCTGGATGGCCGAGGCGATCTTCTGCATCCCCGGCGTCCCCCGGTCCGCGGCGAGGACCTGCCTGGCCAGGTAGATGGCGAACAACAGGCTGGCGCTGCTGATGCCGAAGATGGTCCACACGAGAGGCATGGGCTCCTCCGGACTGGTCGGTCTGGCCTTTTCAGTTGCGGGCCGTGGCAGGTTCGACACCGGCCCTGCGTGCGCTACATGCCGGTCGGGTTCTCCCCAGGCAGGCCGAACTTTTCATCGGTCACGAGGCCGATCTTAAGGTTCTGCCCGCCAGCCTTCCGGGCGATGTCGACGATCTTCATCACCTCGCCGTAATTGACGCGGCGCTCTGCCGAGAGAAACATGACCTTGTCGGGCTTCCCTTTGTAGATCCCCGAAAGCCGGGTCCCGAGCTGATCGATGGGGATCTGTTCCTTGTTGATGAAGACTTTGATCTCCGGGCTCCCCTGGATGATCGAAAGGATGACCTGGTCCTGGGGAAGGCGCTCCGTGGGCGGTGGATCGACCTTCCGGGGGACCTGGAGGTCGTAGCCCATCTGCACCAGCGGCGTCAGGACCATGAATATGATCAGCAGGACCAGCACCACGTCCACGAGGGGAGTGATGTTGATGTCGGACTTCAGACCGCTGCCCGATCCTACCGATATCGCCATGAGGTCATCCTCTTCGCGCGCCGTTCACAGAAGACCGGTCTTGGGCCCCTGGGGCCGCTCGGTGAGCAGCCCCACCGTCTCGAAGCCGGCCTTGTTGAGCATGATCATCACGTCCTTCACGTCTCCGAAGGTCAGCCTTCTGTCTCCCTTGATGACCACCTGCTTGCTGCGGCTTCGCTGGAACTCCTCCGCCATTCTGTTGATGAACTGCTCCTTCGGGATCGAGTCCTTGTCGAGGTAGAGGGTGCCCGCCTGGTCGATCGAGACGAGGATCTGCCCCTCTTGCTCCGGCCTCTTGTCAGGGTACTCCGTGAGCGGTAGTTGGACAGGATGTCCCCTCACGACGAGCATCGGCGTGACGACCATGAAGATGATCAGCAGCACGAGACAGACGTCCACCAGCGGGGTGACGTTGATCTCGGCCTTGACCTCCCCGACCCCTTCACCGGCCTGCATGACTGACCTGTCGCTTCAGGAAGAAGTCCACGAGCTCGGAGGAGGTATTGGCCATCTCGATCTGGAACCGCTCGAGCTTGTTCTGGAAGTAGTTGAAGAGCACCACGGCGATGATCGCCACGGCGATGCCGGCCGCCGTGGTGACCAGCGCCTCGGCGATGCCGGCGGCGACGGCCCCCAGACCGCCGGAGCCGGTTTTCGCCATGCCGCTGAAGGCGGTGATGATGCCGAAGACGGTGCCGAACAGCCCGACGAAGGCGGCGGTCGACCCGATCGTGGCCAGGGCCCCCAGCCCCTTCTTCATCTCCGCCGTCGTCAGAGCCGTTGCCCGATCCAGCGAGCGGCGTACGGTCTCGACCGTCATTTCGTGGTCGGAGCTCGGCGATTCGTTGAGAAACTCGAGCAGGCCGGCGGAGACCACCTTTGCCAGGTGCGCGTTCTTGTACCTCTTCGAGGAGTCCACGGCCTCCTGCAGCTTGTCCTGCTTGAGACACTTGGTGACGATCGGCAGGAATTCCAGCGACTCCTTGCGCGACTTCCGGTACGAGGTGAACTTCTCGATCGCCACAGCAACCGACCAGATCGACATGACCGCCAGGATGAAGACCACGCCCTTGGCCACGGGTCCCATCTGCCCGAACATGGTCACCAGGTTGAATTCCATTGTTGCTTCTCCGCTCGAGCAGCCGGAACGCTTGCCGGCTACCTCAGATTGAACTCCACGACGACGGTAAAGTAAACCTTCACGGGCCGGCCATGCTGCATCGCCGGCCGGTATTTCCATCTCTTCACGGCTTCGATCGCGGCCTTGTCGAGAAGCGGGATCGAGCGGAGGACCTTCACATCGACCACATTGCCGTCGGTGTCGATGACGGCCTCGATGATCACCTTCCCTTCGACGCGGGCCTTGCGGGCCATTTCGGGATATTCCGGCTCGACCTTCACGATGTTCTCGGGGGGCCGGACGTCCCCTGTGACCAGGATCGGCTCGTCTCCGGTCCCTCCAAGTACGCCGCCCGGCACACCGCCGATCACCCCGCCCACAACGCCGCCAACGACCCCGCCGACGACCCCTCCCGGGACTCCTCCCGGCACGCCCCCTTCCACGCCGCCTTCGACTCCGCCCTCTTCCTCCTTCGGTGCCTCGGTAGGCTTGGGGACCTCCTTCGGAACCTCCTGCGGCTGGACGACCTCGGTCGGCTTCGGCTCCGGTTCCTTCGGCTTCTCGATCTTGGGTTTTGTCTGCCCCCCTTTGGGGGGGGGAGGAGGAGGCGGCGGGGGCGGCGGCGGCGGAGCGGCCATCCCCAGCATGATCTGGACCTCGGGGGCCTGGACGGCCTCGACGACGAGGTACGATCCTCCGACGATGACGGCGAGCAGAAATCCGTGCAGCATGAGGGCGATGGGCAGGGTCAGCAGCTTCCTGCCCCTCTCCTTCTGCCGCGTCGTCTCGAGCATCGAATCGAACATCGTGCTCCTCGCCGTCGGTTGCTCCCAGGCTCCCCTCGAGGCGGGCCGCCTGGGGCTCTCTTCAGCCGGTCTTGGTCTGGGCCTTCTGCTGGGCGTTGCGGACCTCCAACGCCCTCTTCATGTACTTGTCCGCCGTCTCGTAGTCCGACCCGGCACCGGCGCTGTTCCCCTCGGTCGCTTCGAGCTTCGCCTTCTCCCTGTAGATCAGGTTCATGTAGGAGAGCGCCTCGAAATAATCCGGCTTGATCTCGAGGGCCTTGCCCAACGCATCGATTCCTTCCGTGATGACCTTGCGCCGCTCGTCGCTGCCGATCGAGGGGTTCTTGTAGGAGCGCTCCCAGGAAGCGACTCCGATGATGTACCACGCTTCAGGGTTCCGCGGCTCGATCTGGGTCCAGCGCTGCCACCACTTCATCGCCTGCTCCACGTCCCCCTTCTTCGCGTACAGGGTGGCGAGGGAGCGCATGATCTGAGGATTGTCGGGTTTCCTCTTCAATTCCTGCTCGAAGAACGCGATGGCGTCGTCGTGCCGCGCTGCCGAGGTGCAGAATTCGAGAAAATACTGCCTGGCTGTCTCGTTCTCCGGATTGGTTTCGAGGTACTTGCGGAGGGCGGCGATGCCTTCCGAGGCGTAGGTAGCATCCTTCGGGTGCTCCGAGCCCGGATGGAACAGGGCCCTGTAGGCGTAGCCCATGTTCAGCCACGCGTCCATGTATCCAGGGTCCAGGGCAACCACGTTCTTGTAGTGCTTGACCGCCTCCTCGTAATTCTGAGCTTTGTAGAAAGCATTGGCCTCGTGCATCTCGCGCCGGATTCTTAACCGTGTGCACCCGGTCAAGGCCAACGCCAGGCAGCCCATCACGGCCAGGACGCGAATCAGTCGTTCGCCAGTGCCGAGGAGCGATCTCATTGGTGTTCGGATCCGGGCATTTGCGCGACCGTCAGTCGTGCATGCCAACCGAGTGGTCGGGCTGCAGGGGAGCTACAATCTTCCACCCAAGAGCGACGCGTGAGTATAAAAAGGCATCTTCCGGCTGTCAACGGACACCATACCCTCCCGCCCCTGAGGGCGACCCATAGAAAAGAATAACCGCAAAGCAGTCTCGGGCACCAGCGGCGCGGTCAATGAATGCTGCTCGGTCTCCGCATCGCGCCCCCTCCTGTCCGCCGCTCGGTCCGGGCCGACTCGCGTCCCCCCCAGATGGCTTCCCCGCTGCCCGTTCGGCCGTCCTTCAGCCGGATTCTCCCCTCGCCTTCCTCGCCTCGTTGCCTCGTTGACACGCGAGGAGCTTGAAAGTAACCTGAGCCGCCTTTTGTTCCGCCTTCGACCGCCGCCATCCAGGGCAAGAGAGGAGATGATTTCGCTTCCGGCAGGCGCCGTCATCAGCCCTGGCCTGCCGGGCGGCCCGAGGCCATTATTGTAGCGAAGGGCTTGCGCCATCTGCTGAAGGGGATGCCCCGGAGGGACTCGCCATGAGCAAGACAGAAACCGGCCTGATTGTTAGACCCCCTCACCCTGTCTTTTCAGGGGTGGGGCGGGTGGGCTTCCGAGCCGGCCTCGTGGCTTCTTTCTCCATCCTTTCCGCCGTCATCCTTCTGCTGATGGTGCTCCTGCCGGCAGCGAGCTGCGGCTACGGCGCGGGAGGGGACGAGATCGTCGTGGGGGAGTTCGGCTCGCTGACCGGCGACACGGCGGACTTCGGGAAGGTCACCCATAACGGGATCGAACTTGCCATCGAGGAGATCAACGCCTCCGGCGGGGTCAAGGGGAAGCGCCTCCGGCTGAAGACGGAGGATGACCAGTCTCGCGCCGAAGAGGCGGCGACCGTCGTCACGAAGCTGATCAATCAGGACAAGGTCATCGCTCTGCTGGGGGAGGTCGCCTCCTCCCGCTCCCTGGCCGCCGCGCCCAAGGCCCAGGATGCGAAGGTCCCGATGATCAGCCCTTCTTCAACGAACCCGGCGGTCACGCTGAAGGGCGATTACATCTTCCGGGTCTGCTTCCTCGACGACTTCCAGGGTCATTGTATCGCCCGCTTCGCCCACGACACCCTCGGCACCGGGCGGGCGGCGATTCTGAGGGACATCCGCAACGACTACAGCGTCGGCCTGGCTAACTTCTTCGCCGAAGAGTTCCAGAGGCGAGGCGGCGCGGTCGTGAGCGACCAGTCTTACAGCGCCGGCGACGCCGACTTCAAGGCCCAGCTCACCGCGATCAGGTCCTCCAACCCGGACGTGATCATGATTCCCGGCTACTACAACGACGTGGGCCAGATCGCGATCCAGGCCCGGGATCTTGGCATCACGGTCCCGCTGATTGGAGGGGACGGATGGGAATCACCGAATCTGCTGGCCATCGGTGGGAAGGCCCTCGAGGGCTGTTACTACTCCAACCACTTCGATCCCTCGAGCCTCGAGCCGGTCGTGGCGAATTTCGTGAAGAAATACTCGGAGAAATACGGCCAGGCTCCCGGAGCGCTGGCCGCTCTCGGCTACGACGCCACCAAGCTGCTGGCCGACGCCATGAACCGGGCGCCCGAGCTGACCGGACCGGCGATCCGTGACCAGCTCGCGGGGACGAAAGGCTATCCGGGCGTCAGCGGCACGATCACGATGGACCAGAACCGCAATCCCGTGAAACCCCTCGTCGTCCTTCAGATCAAGGACGGGAAGATCAGCCTGCGGGAGACGATCCCGCCGTCCTGATCCGCCCAGATGACCACGTTCCTGCAGCACCTGCTCAACGGGATCGCCACGGGGAGCATCTACGCCCTTCTGGCCCTCGGCTACACGATGGTCTATGGGGTGCTGAAGCTTATCAACTTCGCGCACAGCGATGTGTTCATGATCGGGGCCTTCTCCGGGTACTACGCCGCCCATGCCCTCGGATTGGCCTCGAACCCTTCGTTACCGGGCGCCCTGGCCGTCATGGTCTGCTCGATGGCCGTCTGCGGGACGCTGGGCTTCCTCAACGAACGTATCGCCTACAGGCCCCTGCGTGGGGCTCCGCGGATCACTTCGCTGATCACGGCAATCGGCGTGTCCCTGCTGCTGGAGTACGGCGGCCAAATGGTCTTCGGCCCCGACCCGAAGTTCTTCCCCCAGGTCTTCCCGAAGTCGAACGTCCAGCTCGGCGGGGTCAACACGACGAACTACCAGTTGATCGTGGTTGCCGTCGCCCTTGCTCTCATGGCGGGGCTTCAGTGGATCGTCTACCGGACAAGGTTCGGCAAGGCGATGCGTGCCGTCTCGCACAACTTCGAAATGGCCTCGCTCATGGGCATTCCGACCGACCGGGTCATCTCGACGACGTTCGTCCTCGGCTCGACTCTCGCCGCTGCCGCAGGATGCCTCTACGGGCTCGTCTATCCGAAAATAGATCCGCTCATGGGGGTATTTCCCGGACTGAAGGCCTTCGTTGCCGCCGTGCTTGGCGGGATCGGCAATGTCCCCGGAGCGATGCTTGGCGGCATGGTCATCGGGCTGATCGAGGAGTACGCCGTGGCCGTGGACCCCTGGGCCTGGCAGACCCTGGCGGTGCACGTGGGCCGCTTCAAGGACGCCATCGTCTTCGGCATCCTCGTGGCGATCCTCATCTTCCGGCCCTCCGGCCTGCTCGGCAGATACGAGCCGGAGAAGGTGTAGCCTCCGATGGCCCGGCCGGGGCGCCGCCTGGTGGTTGCTGGGGCGGTTCTCGCCGCCCTGATTCTGCTGGATGCGAACCTGCCCCACCTCCTGGATCCCTACCACTTCCAAATCCTCATCTACATCGGGATCAACATCATCTTCGCGGTGAGCCTGAACCTGATCAACGGGATCACCGGGCAGTTCTCGATCGGCCATGCTGGCTTCATGGCGATCGGCGCCTACGTCTCGGCCTACATCACCTACTACTTCGGCCCGGGCCTTCTGTCCGCCGAGAAAACCGGAGGGCCCCCTCCCGGCCTCGCCGGAGAGGCAACGCTGCTGTTGGCGCTTGTTGCTGGGGGGCTGGCGGCGGCGGGCGCGGGCTACATTGTCGGGCTCCCGTCGCTGCGGTTGAAGGGGGACTATCTGGCCATAGTGACACTCGGCTTCGGCGAGATCATCCGCGTCTTCATCCTCAACATCGATTCGGTCGGGGGGGCCCGCGGCTTCTCCGGAGTCCCGCCGCTGCAGACTTTCTCCCCTCTGCGCAGCTTGTTCTGGGTCTTCCTGGTCGCTATTGTCACGGTGCTGGTCTCCATCCGGCTCGTGAGCTCGGCCCATGGACGGGCCATGATGGCAGTCCGGGAAGACGAGATCGCCGCGGAGGCGATGGGGGTCAACAGCACGCGCTACAAGGTCAGCGCCTTCGTCATCGGAGCCTTCTTCGCCGGGGTCTCTGGCGGGTTGTTCGGCCACTTCCTCCAGTACCTCAATCCCGCGATGTTCACCTTCGTCCAGTCCTTCGAGGCTGTCATCATGGTGGTCCTGGGGGGGATGGGGTCGATCTCCGGTTCTGTCCTGGCGGCCGTAATCATGACGATCCTGAAGGAGGTGCTGCGAGAGGTGAAAAACTACACACCGTACGGCATCGACCCCCGGATGGTTCTCTTTTCCCTGCTGCTGATCGTGCTCATGCTGACCCGACCGACGGGGCTGCTGGGAAGCCGGGAGGTGTGGGATGTCGCCCCCTTGCGAAACTTGCGGCGGCGAGCGCGGCCCGGTGCGGGAGGAGATGTTTGGTGATGGCCGACAGCCCCAATGATGCCGCCGCAGTTGGCTCAGGGCCGTCGACGCGCCCTGCGGCGGAGGTCTCCCGCTCCAAAGGGGAGCCTGTGCACTTCGCAGGGGAGGCGGCGCGGCCTGCAGGGAAGCCCGCGCGCCTCGCCGGCGAGCTGGAGCTACGGAAGATATCCATCCGCTTCGGCGGTCTTGTGGCGGTCTCCGACTTCTCGCTCACGATCAGGGGGAACGAGCTCGTCGGGCTCATCGGGCCCAACGGAGCCGGCAAGACCACCATCTTCAACATGCTCACCGGCGTGTACCGTCCGACCTCGGGGCAGATCTTTTTTTGTGGAAGGCCACTCGGCGGCCGGAAGCCCTACAGGGTCTGCCAGCTCGGCATTGCTCGGACGTTCCAGAACATCCGGCTCTTCAAGAACCTGTCGGTCCTCGACAACGTTCGCATCGGTGCGCACAAGACCGTCACCTATGGCGCTCTCTCCGCTGTGCTCCGGAGCTCCGCGTTCGAGCGGATGGAGCGTGAGATCGAGGAGAGGTCCCGCTCGCTGCTGGGCATCTTCGGCCTGGAGCGGCGGGCGGGAGAGATCGCAGGGAGCCTCCCTTACGGCGACCAGCGGCGGCTGGAGATCTGCCGCGCGCTCGCCTCGGAGCCTTCCCTGCTTCTGCTCGACGAGCCGGCCGCGGGAATGAACACCTCAGAGGCGCTGGGACTGATGGCGACCATCCGCCGGATCCGAGATGAGTTTCGCATCGCGATCCTCCTCATCGAACACAACATGGAGGTCGTGATGACGATCTGTGAGCGGATCCTCGTGCTCAACTACGGCCGCACGATTGCGGAGGGAACTCCGGAGCAGATCCAGCGGGACCCGGTCGTGATCGCCGCCTACCTGGGGGAACCCGAAGAGGCGGTGGTCGAGGCGGGCCTGTGAGCGGCGGTCTCCGTCCTGCCGCGTCTCCCCAGGGTTCGCCGGATCGGCCCGGCCCGCTCCCGGGCGGTTCCTCCCCCCTTCTGGCAGTGGAGGAGCTGGTCGTCCGCTACAACTCGATCCCGGCGCTCCATGGGGTGTCCCTGACGGTCCTGCCGGGGGAGATCGTTACCCTGATCGGCGCGAACGGAGCGGGCAAGACGACGACGCTGCGCGCGATCTCGGGGCTGCTCCGGGCGTCGAGCGGGCGGATCGTTTTCGACGGAAGCGACATCATCCGCCTCAAGCCCCATCGGATCGCCTCGCTCGGCATCGCGCACGTTCCGGAAGGTCGGGGGATCTTCACGAACCTGACGGTCCGGGACAATCTCGAGATCGGCGCGTACCTGCGGAGGAACTCGCAGGAGATCCATGAGGACCTCGAAAGGGTCTTCTTGCTCTTTCCGGTGCTCAAGGAGAGGGCCAGGCAGCTTTCCGCCACTCTCTCGGGCGGCGAGCAGCAGATGCTGGCGATCGGCAGGGCGCTGATGGCGCATCCACGCCTGCTGCTGCTCGACGAACCCTCCCTCGGGCTCGCTCCCCAGCTCGTGGATGCGATCTTCCGCACGATCGTCGAGATCGCTCACGGAGGGACGACCATCCTGCTCGTCGAGCAGAATGCGCATAGGGCCCTCACGATTGCCCGACGCGGCTACGTGCTCGAGACGGGACGGGTGGTTCTGGCCGACGAGTCGAAAAACCTCGTCGCCAATGAGCGCGTCAAGCATGCCTACCTCGGCGGGTGAGCCGGCACAACAAACCGCGACAGGTTCGACAGGGTTGGGGGCGGGGGAGTGGCTAGGAGCTGGAGCTGAGAGGGATGCGGAGGAATTGTCCTACAGTCAGTCTCGTGCCGCGTAGCCCGTTGAGGCTGCGGATCAGCTCGACCTTCGTGCCGTAGAGACGCGCCAGGCGGCCGAGAGTGTCGCCCCGGCGCACCTTGTGGATCAGCAGGTTGACCCGGCTGGCCTTCTCCGCAGAGGAGCCCGGCGTCTCGGGCGCCGTCGTCTCGGAGCCGGGCGGGGGTGCCGCCGCGACGGGCGCAGCCGCGTGCGGGCTGGAGCTGCGGGTCCTGCCGGTGGTGAGAGAGACCCTGCGAGCAGAAACCGCCGGCTGTGAGGACGGCGAAGTCACCCTCAGGATTCGGCCGACTTCGAGTTTCTGATCCCACAGGCCGTTCTCCCGGATAAGGTCCCAGGGGCTGACCGAGCACTCTCCGGCAATCGAGGCCACTGACTCACCCTGAACGACCACGTGGGTCTGACCCGGCCCTTCATCTCCCGGCCGGATCCGCAGCACCATGCCGGCGACGAGAGTCTGAACCCGCCAAAGATCATTGTCGGCTCGCAGCCTGTCATACGGCACCCCGAAGGCGACGGCCAGATGGTGATAAAGATCTCCCGGGAGCGTCCGGTAGGTCCAGCAGCTTTCCGGTTCGGACCACTGCAGGATCTCGGAGACAGATGCGGCCGGCTCGGAGGGATAGGCGATACTCTCCCCTGCGAGCAGGGGCCTGTCCGCAAGATAGGGGTTGAAAAGCCGCAACTCGAGAAGGGTCGTGCCGGTCGCTTGCGAGATATCGAGCCAGCTCTCTCCCTCGACGACCTTGTGAAGGAGAACCTTCGAGCACTCCGCTCGCATTTCGGGCTCGTCTCCCTGCATCAGGGCCCGCAAGTGGCCGACGCCCAGGACATACTGCAGCGTCTCCATCGGCAGAGGACGCCCCCGCACCAGCCGGGCGGGGCCCGTGTTGTAGGCGGCCAGGGCAGTGTCCTCCCTGCCGAGGATCCGAACGAGCTCGCCGAGATACTTGATGCCGGCCTCGATGTTCGAGGCGACCCCCAGCCGTCGCTGCGTTGCTGGCATGACCTGGAAGTAGCCGCGGGCTCCGGCGCTGGAGACGAGCGAGTCGTTTCCGCCAGACTCGTACATGCACACCGCGCGCGCAAGCCTGACAGAGACTCCGTATTGCTTGCAGGTGCTCTCGATGTCGGGCTCGATCTCGATCGTCTTACGGTACGCGCCGAGAAGGAACCTGGAGTAATGAGGAGGGGCGCACAGGGCGGGACTCACCGCCAGCCAGGAACTGGCAAGAAGGAGGCTTACGGCGTTTAGGAATCCCCCCCGTTTCACTGCTTGGAGCCCCTCCTGTGAAGAATCTACCGTCCCCTCGGGCCGGCTGCCATGCGGATCCCATAAGCGATGTTTCGCATGCAGAGGGGCCATGTCGTTCATACCCGATCGATCTTGCGAAGCCCTTCGAAATTACATGGTCCTCGGTCGGCCGCTCCAGCGGCAAAGAACCTTGCCGTGCCTCCGCGCGAGTGCCATTCCGCAAGGCAGACTCGTGAATCAGAAAGAGAAAGTATGAGTGTGACGCAAGATACGCGCCAAGTGGCATGACTGTTGCAGTCCTCGGCTTGACGTATCCAACGGAGGAAGGGGGCCGATAAACGCGTTCCGCTCGCAAGTGCGTTATACTACGCGGCGAGACGACGGCCCGCGTTCCGGTCCGAACATTTCGTATGAGTCCCAGCGAGTAGTCCATACCCCGGCCGGTGCCGGGGGGAGATGATTCGCTCCCCTTCGGGGGACATCAATAGGGAGTGGAAAACAATGCGGAAACTCTGGACTGGCTCAACCCTGTTGCTGATTGTTCTATTTGCCAGCGTCGCTCTCGTCGGCTGCGCCAAGCCTCCCGATGATGAGATGAAGGCCGCCGATCAGGCCATCGCCGACGCGAAGGCGGCCGAGGCGGATACCTACGCGTCCAATGAACTGTCCCAGGCGCAGAGCCAACTCGACAACGCCAAGGCGGAGATCGAGGCCCAGAAGCAGAAGTGGTTCAAGAACTTCGACAAGGCCAAGGAAACCTTGGCAAGCGCGAAGAGCGGAGCCGAGCAGGCGAAGACCGCCGCCGTTGCCAACAAGGAGCAGGCGAAGAAAGACGCTGAGAGCGCGATCGCGGCGGCGAAGAGCGCCGTCGAGACCGCCGAGAGCAGCGTGGCTTCGGCTCCTGCCGGCAAGGGAACGAAGGCGGACATCGAGCTCTACAAGTCCGATCTCGAAGGACTGAAGAGCCAGCTCACCGAGGCCGATACCGCCATGACCGGCGGGAAGTACTACGATGCCCGCGACAAGGCGAAGGCGGTGTCCGACAAGGCGACCCAGATCAACGAGGAAGTCAAGGCCGTGAAAGAGAAGAGCCACGCTGGAAAGAAGAAGGCGTAGGCGGCCCTCGATCCGATCCGGGGCGGCCGGTCACAGGCCGGCCGCCCAACTCCACCAAGAAGATTCTTTGTTGCACATGATGGCTGGGTGATGCTGGCCGGCGGTCCAAGGTTGCAATAGCGGCCTTCTGCCTCCATTATTTCTATGTGGTTCGTCTATTCTCGAGCGCCCCGATGAAAACTCCTTCATCGAAACACCGCCTTCTGCGCTGGGGCCTGGTGGCGTGCCTCGCGATCGTTCTGGGTCTCGGGGGAACGCTCGGCTACGTCATCGCCACCAGCAAACCTCCTCTGGGCGACCTGGAGGCAGCGAGGCTGGCTCTTGCGGGAGCCGTCTCGGTCGAGGCCCAGAAGTACGCCCGCGCCGAGCTGGAGATCGCGCAGAGCTATTACCGGCAAGCGTACCTGGCCTACCGCCGGGCGGAGGCGCGGCTGCTGGGCTTCCGAGACTACGAGCAGGTTTCCCGCAGCCTGGAGGAGGCCCGGCGAAAGGCCAACGAGGCCATGGACGCCGGCCGCCTCCGGCGCGATCAGCTCTGCGCTCAGGCAGAGGAGCTGATCGCTGCCGCCGAGAGGGGATTGAAAGCCGCTCGAGAGGGAGTGTCGAGGGTCCCCTTCGGCAGCTTCATCCGCTCGAAGATCACCCAGGCGGAGGTCGCCCTGGCCGAAGCGCGCAAGCGCTACATGCAGGGAGACTATCCCGGCGCGACCGACCGCGCCTCCACGGCGCACTCCGGGCTCGAGATCGTCAACGAACGGATCGATTCCTTCATGACCCAGTACACCACGGGCACCCAGGCCCAGAAGTGGAACCGCTGGATCCACGATACAATTAAGGAGAGCCGCGCCTCCGGAGCGACGGCGGTGATCGTCGACAAGATGAACCATCGCTGCTACCTCTACCGTGTTGGCCGGATCTTGAATGTCTTCCAGATCGACCTGGGCGCGAGCGCCTCCCTGCCGAAGATGCGGGCCGGAGACCGGGCGACGCCGGAAGGGAGATACCGGGTCACCGTCAAACGGGGTCGTGGAGAGACGGCATACTACAAGGCGCTGATGATCAATTACCCCAACGACGAGGACCGAAAGAACTTCCTCGAGGCGCGGCAGAAGGGATGGATCCCCCGGAGGTCCCGTCTGGGCGGGCTGATCGAGATCCATGGCGAGGGTGGACGGAAGGAGGACTGGACGCTGGGTTGCGTCGCGCTTCGCAATCCTGATATGGACAGGTTGTTCGAGCAGGTGCAGGTCGGAACCCCCGTCACGATCGTCGGATTGGCGAAGGAAGTCGGAGCGGCCAAGGAAGAGAGCTGAAAGGGCACGGAGTCGAGATGAGCCAGCGTGGAACCTTGCTGGCTCTGGCGGCCGCGCTGGCCGCCGGAGCTTTGCTCACCGCGGCGAGCCTCGCAGCGGTGACGACGAGAATGCTCCCCCAGGCCGCTTCCGCGCGCGCCCGTGGCTCCCCTCCGGCCTTCGCCGGGGACCCGCGCAGCGTGGGCGCGACGGGGAAGCTCGAAAAGGAAGTGGCACGATTGGAAGCCGCGCGGAAGAAGCTCGCCTCGAAGATCAGCAAGCTCCAGCCGCAGGGAATCTGGGTCCTGGTGGATACGGGGTCGAACAGGATCTGCCTCATGGATGGAGAAACCGTGCTCCGGGAGGCGGTCTGCTCGACGGGAAGCGGCCGGGTGCTGGAGGATCCGCAATCGGAAAGGAAATGGATCTTCAACACGCCGAGGGGGGAGTTCGAGGTGCGCGGCAAGAAGACGAACCCCATCTGGATCAAGCCGGACTGGGAGTTCATCGAGGAGGGGAAGCCGCTTCCCACCAGCTTCAAAGAGCGCGTCGAAGAGGACATGCTTGGCGACTACGCCCTGGATATCGGAGACGGCTACCTGATCCACGGCACGCTCTACAAGCGGGCGCTGGGGATGAGCGTCACGCACGGCTGCGTGCGCGTCGGTGACGACGACCTCGAAGTGATTTACAAAGCGGTCCGTATCGGCAGCCGCGTTTACATCATCTGACTCTCCTGAAGAGCTACCGGACGATCTTTCGGCGGGTGTCACGAGCCTGCTCGGGCGGTCGTGTCCCGGGCGTCACGTTTGCTGCTCTCCTTTTTTTCCCGTGCGGGCCCGCGGCGTTTCCCACCCTGGCCGCGGCCCACACACTGCCTCTCTCTTCCGCCCGGCCAGCCCCTTCCGCTCGAAGGGCGGTCCGCGCGCTGGCCTCTGCCCGAAAGGCGGTTGCTGCTCTGAGCGGGTCTCAGGCCCCGGAGAAGTCGACAGCCCCGGGGAGCGAGTCGGGCCGGGCCTCGAGCGAGGAGCTCGTCCGAAAACGGGCCGAGCTGCTCCGGGAAGTCGAGTTGCTGCGTCTGGAGGTCTCTCTGGCCAAGACAAAGGCGGCCTACGCGGTGCTCGATCCGGTGGCTCGCAAACTCTCATTCCGCGTCCGGGGCCGGACGATGAAGGAGTACGGCATCGTCGGGATGTTCGTCGAGAGCCAACCCGGAGGCCCGGTGGCTTCCGCGGCTGAGCTGTTCGGACGAGAATACAAAGTCGTCGACCGGATCGGCAAGGAGATTCCCGTCAAGCTGACCGGGGCGATCGCCGAGCCCGATCCGCGTCCACAGAAGCCGGGCAGCGCCCCCGCGCCTGTGACCGGAGCGGCGATGATCTCCCCCGATCCTCCTCCCCGCTACTACTGGAGGCTCGACAACAACGTCTCGATCTACGTGATGGAGGACAAGACCCCGCCGGATGAGTGGACCCGACGAGCCGAGCGGCTCATCGGCTCCGCCAAGCGGCTCGGTCGGCTTTGGATGCGAATGACCGGCGGAGGCCCCAGGGGGACCGTCGTCTACCTCATCATGGAGGGCGAGCGAAGCCGGGAAGCATACCGGTCGCTGCTTCCGACGCAGTCGCTGATCCTTCTCACTCCACGGCCATCCGCGGGCTGACCTGCCATCGGCGGATCGATCCGAGACAGCCTCTGGAGGAACCCGGAGAAGTCGGCCGGGACATCCGACTCGAACCGCACCCAGCGGCGGCTCATGGGATGGACGAAGGCCAGCTCGCGCGCATGGAGGAGCTGCCGCGAAGCCGCCAGCCTCTCGCGCATGGACGCATCCAGTCCGTGCCGGAGCAGTCGCAGAAAGAAGCGGTCATCGGTCGCGTAGAGCTTGTCTCCGACGATCGGGTGACCCGCTTCCGCCAGGTGGGCGCGAATCTGATGACGGCGCCCGGTGCGGGGATAGACGTCGAGCAGCGTGTAGCCCTGGAAACGGCCCACCACCTCGAAGTCTGTCCGCGCCGGCCGGGGTCGCTCGCCGCTCGCACTGCGCCGGTAGACGACGTCCAGCCGGCGAGAAATTCCCAGGGGCTGGTCGAGAGTGCCCCGCTCCGCTCGCACTGCCCCGCATACCAGCGCGCGGTAAGTCTTCGAGATCTCCCCCGCCGCGAAGCGGTCGGCAAGGAAACGGCTCGTCTCGACCGTTCGCGCCACGAGGAGCAGGCCGGAGGTCTCCCGGTCGAGACGGTGCGCCAGCGCAATCCTTTCCCCGCTGCGCTGGTCTTTCAGGATGCGAACGAGATTGTTCCTGTGACAGCCCCGAGTGGGGTGGACGAGCATGCCGGCCGGCTTTTCGACGACGAGGATCGCCTCGTCCTCGTAGAGAACGCGCGGCAGCAGCTCGATCGGAGGTTCCCGGACCTGCTCGTAGCGCACCAGCACCTCCCCTCCGGGGACCACGCGCAGGGAAGGGCGTGGGGCGATGTGCCAGGAGGTCGCGACCCGCGTCCGGATCGCGCGCTGGACCCGCTCCCGTGACAGGCGCGGGAGCATGGCTTGGAGGAACCGGTCGAGCCGCGTTCCCCTGTAGTGCTCGGTGACGCGGAAGATCGTGCCGGCCGGGTCCGGAAAGCAGCAGGCGGTCTCGCTCATCGGAAGGATTATAGTGGGTCGCACGCCGGCGCCCTCGCGCGGGGAAATTGCCGGGCACACCCCGGGCCGCGCCGTCGTCCGAGGCCCCGAAAACCCGCGTCACGCTTGACTCTGCTGGAGCGGCGGAGGATACTGCAAAACTATGCCCGAAGCAGGGACATCAGGTGGAGATGCGCCTCCCAGGGGCGAAAAACCGCGCATTCTGGTCGTCGACGACGAGCCGGATGTGCTGGATGTGATCCGCGCTCTGCTGGTCGAGGCCGGTTTCGACGTGACCGCGTACTCATCGGCCACGGAGGCCCTGCAGAGAGCGAAGGTCCGGCGGTTCGATGCGATCGTCCTGGACCTGTACATGCCCGAGATGTCGGGGCTTCTCTTCCACGCGAAGCTCAAGGTCCTCAATCCGAAGCTCGCGGCGCGGACGCTCTTCGTCTCCGGATACGTCTCGAAGGAAGAGGTCCGGCAGTACCTGACGACGAACGCGCGCTTCCTCCAGAAGCCCTTCGACTCCAGCGAGCTGGTGCAGGCCGTCGGCGAGCTGGTTTCAGGGGGTTGACCGTCCCGCCATTGCGGGATCGACCATATGTTTCCCATATGTTTCTCCGCATCGGGAGCGATCGGGTCTGCCGGCCATGATGCCCCGCTCCGCTGACAGCAGCTTCGAGAGGATCGGATAGGTGATGCAGGAACTCGGGAGCCTCGTGAAGGGAGAGGTGTTGACAGACGAAGCGGCTCGCCTGTCGGTCAGCGGGGATTTCGGACGCATCATGACGAAGGTCCCGCAGGCCGTCGTGCGTCCCTCGTCCGCGGAGGATGTGGCGGCGGTCCTCCGCTTCGCGTCCGCCCGGGGCATCCCCGTCTCCACGCGCGGCGAGGCGCACAGCCAGACCGGTCAGTCCCTCTCCAGCGGGATCGTGATCGATCTCGGGTCCCTGGAGACGATCCATTCCGTCGACCGGAAAGCCCTGACCGTCACGCTCGATTCCGGGGTGAGGTGGCGGACGCTCGTCGAGCATCTCTACCCGATGGGTCTGATCCCTCGCGTGCTGACGAACAACCTCAATGTGACGATCGGCGGTACGCTCTCCGTCGCCGGCCTGGGAGTGGCCTCCTTCCGTTTCGGGGCCCAGGGGGACAACGTCCTCGAGCTCCAGGCGGTCACCGGAGCGGGGGAGATCGTCGAGTGCTCGGCGGAGAAGAACCGTGAGGTCTTCGATGCGGTCCGCTCGGGTCTGGGGCAGTTCGGCGTCATCACGAGGGCCAAGCTGCTGCTGCGGGAGTTCCTGCCGAAGGTGCGGATGTACTTCCTGCTCTATGACGAGCTCGGCGCGTTCATGGAGGACGCCGCGGCCCTCATGGACGAGGGGCGCTTCTCGTACCTGGAGTCCTGGTGCGTCCCCTGCCCGCAGGGGTTCAAGCTCGAGGGGGAGAGGAAGCGCGCGTTCGCCCAGTGGTTCTATCCGCTGCACGCCACGATCGAGTTCCGGGAGAAGGCCCCCGAGGACGCGGCGATGCTGGCCGGGCTTCACCATTACCGGCAGACGCATGTCGAGGACCGGTCGCTGATGGACTTCGCGGCCCGGCTCGATCCTCTCTTCGAGATCTGGAGGCGATCGGGTGCGTGGGACATGGCGCATCCGTGGATGGAAGCAATCATGCCATGGGAGACCGCCCGGGCTTTCATCGATGCGGTCCTGTCCGAGATGGAGCCCCAGCAGATCGCGGGCGGTCACATCCTGCTCTGGCCTTCGAAGGGGACGACATCCTCGATCCCGCTGTTCATGCGCCCGTCGTGTCAGCACGTCATGGGCTTCGGCATCCTTCCGGCTGTCCCGCAGAGGTTCCTCGACATCGCCCTTCCGCGCCTCGATGCCGCATCGGACCTCGCGATGGTGTTCGGCGGCAAGCGGTACCTGTCCGGCATCATCCGGTTCGACAAGGACCGCTGGCGCCAGCACTGGGGCGAGAAATGGGATGAGGTCAACCGCCTGAAGAAGAAGTTCGATCCAACCTACACACTCAACCCGGGCTTCATCGACTACGACCGGTGAGCTGACCTCCGGAGGGCCGAAAGCGTCACTCTCACGCCGCCGCCCGGCGCGCCCGAGCCGAGGCCCACTCGGCCAGCAACACGAGCGCGAGGATGGCCGAGAGGATCGCGCTGGCGCGCCTCCACTGAAGGGTCGAGATGGCGGCATCGAGCTGCAGGCCGATCCCGCCGGCCCCCACCAGTCCAACGACGGTCGCCTCGCGGACGTTGATGTCCCAGCGAAAGAGCGAGATACCGGCGAAGGCTG
>QHYA01000160.1 GCA_003223995.1 Acidobacteriota bacterium
CTCGTCACGTTTGTCGCGGCAGTCGGTTCCGCCTGCCTGCTCGCCGGCAGCTTCGTCCGCATTCCCGCCGGTGAGATCGGAGCCTCGGGCAGGGGCTGGCTTGGAGCAGGATGGCACCTGCGCGCTCCCTTCGTCCCCGTCGCGAGGGTGCCGGAATCGGCGACCATCGATGTCGGTCCTGTCGAGGCCGTCACGCCCGAAGGATCCGCTCGCCGCCTCTCCGTGCGGCTGCGCTACCGACTCGCGGCCTCCGCCGACCCGTCACTGGCGCCGGCGGCTGCTCGTGAAGGCATCGCTTCGGCTCTCCGGCCGGTGCTCGAGGAGGCTCTGGGAGCGGCTCTTCGAACGAGCCGCGTTGCCCTCGCACGGTCCGGTTGGGCATCCGATCCGATCGGTGCGGCGTTCGTCCGGACGCTCGCCGGGAAGGGAATCTCCACCTCCGATCTGGACTGGCGACGGATCGACGCGTCGCCGGGTCCTCCCGTCGCCCCTCTCCTGTCGTCTCGACGGCAGAAGCTCCTGATCATCGGCCTCGACGCGGCCGACTGGCAGATCGCCGATCCGCTCATCCGCTCCGGGCGCCTGCCCAACCTCGCCCGGCTGGTCCACGAAGGAGCGCGGGCCCCTCTGCGTTCCTACGACCCGATGATCTCCCCTCTCATCTGGACGACCATGGCGACGGGAGTCGGGCCGGACGCTCACGGCATCGCCGATTTCACGGTCACGGCCGGCGCGACCGGCAAGACCGTGCCGATCACGAGTCGCTTCAGGAAGGTCAAGGCCCTCTGGAACATCTTCTCGGACGCCGGTCTGACCTGCGGGTTCGTGGGCTGGTGGGCGTCCCATCCGGCGGAGCCCGTGCGCGGCTACCTGGTCACCGAGCTCCTCGGCTTCTCGATGATGAGGCCGGATGGGAAGGGGGGCGATGCGGGCAAGGGGATCACCTATCCGGAAGACTACTACGCGGTGATCCGACCGGAGCTGGTCCGGCCCGGCCAGATCGGCTACGAGGAAACCTCGCGCATCCTTCATATCGACCGCGCGCAGTTCGACAGCGCCGTCGATGTCGCGCCGCCCGAGCATCCCGCGCCCGGCGCCCCGCCTCACGCCCAGGATCCGGTCTGGCTCGTGCGCAAGACTCTCGCCGCGACACGCGACTACGAGATCATCGCCCTCGATCTTCTCCGGCGCGACCTCGATGTCGTCGCGGTTTACTTCGAGGGGATCGACATGATGGGCCACCGCTTCCAGCACTGCATGCCGCCGCGGATGGCCCTCTGTTCCGATGCGGAGTACGAGATGAGCAGGGAGGCCGTGGCCGCTTTCTACGAGTACCAGGACGAGGTGTTTGGCCGGCTGCTTGCGGCCTCCTCCGGGCGGATGGTGCTCGTCGTCTCGGACCACGGCTTCCGCAACGACGGCGACAGGCCGCCCGACACTCTCCCCTACACGACGAACCTGCCGGTCGACTGGCACAGGGAGTACGGGATGTTCGTCCTTTCCGGTCCCGCCGCCCGGAAGGGGGCGAGCGTCGAGAAGGCGTCCGTCTATGACATCGCCCCCACGGCGCTGTACCTGGCCGGGCTTCCTTCCGGCGAGGACATGCGCGGGGCCGTCCTGACAGCCGCGATCGACAGCCGGTACGTCGCGGACAACCCCCCGCGCCGCATCCGCTCTTACGAGGAGATGGGGACCCCTCTTTCCGCCATCGCGGCTCCCGCCGAGGCTTCATCTCCCGAGGCGCAGGAGGAGATGCTTCGCAGCCTTCAGGGGCTCGGCTACATCGGCCCCGCGGCCGCAGAGGTCCCTGGGGCCGTCTCCGCCTCGAAGGGCACCACGGGTCCACCGGCTGCTTCTGCCTCGGCGAGCGCGGTCGGGGCGGGGAGCGAAGCCCCGAGGGTCTTCTACCACCGCAACCTCGCGACCTATTACTTGAAGGAAGGCCGCCCTGACGACGCCGAGGTGGAGCTTCTGAAGGCGAACGAGATCCAGCCCCTGCCGAAGACCTACGAGCTGCTGTCCGAGATCCGCGCCGGCCGGGGCGATGTCGATGGAGCTGTTGCGTCGCTGGAGGAAGGGCTGAACAAGTTCCCTGAGATGGACCAGGACGCCGTCCTCTGGATCGTCGATCTCCGTCTCGGACAGGGGAGCGCGGATCTCGCCTCGCAGGCGCTCGGACGCTGGCGCTCCCGGATCACGCGCCCGGCCATCGCGGCCGCTTGCGAGGGGAAGATCGCCGCGGCGGCCGGAGACGAGGAGCGCGCCATCGCCCGCTTCGTGGAGGCGCTGCAGAGCGAGCCGGATCTCTCGCAGGCCGCCCTGGCGTCGGCCCCGCTGCTGGCGGCGCGGGGGCGGCTGGCGGAGCTCGAGGAGCCGATCCGGCGAGCCCTCTCGAGGGAGCAGCGGATCGACGAGTATCAGAACCTGCTCGGCATGATCCGCCTCGAGCAGGGACGGCCCGCGGAAGCTCTGGACAGGGTCGGCAGGGCCCTCGACATCGTCCCGACGGATCCTCGCTTCCTCGAGAACTACGCCCTTGCCTCCCTCAGGGCGGGCAAGCCGCAGCTCGCCATCGAGCGCTACCGCGCGGCGCTGGGCGATCCAAGAGCGCAAGCAGGGGTCTGGGCCGGATATGGCCGGCTGCTCGGCATGATCAGGCGCCCAGAGGAGGCGGCGCCTGCCTTCTCGAAGGCCCTCTCGATGGGGGATAGGAGTGAGGGAACGTACGCCGGTTACGCCGCCTCGCTCCTGGAGTCCGGGCGGAGGGAGCGTTCGCGGGAGATCGTGCGCGAGGGTCTGAAGGCCTTCCCCAACAGCGCGGCGCTCAGCGCGCTCCAGCGCAGGATCGGCTGACCTGGCTCGCCGCCGGCGCCCTCCTTCATGGCCCGCGTCCTTCGATGATCTCCAGCAGCGGCTTCCAGAAGGCGGCGGCGAGAAGCATCAAGCCGGCGAGCGAAAGAGCCAGACCGGCCACGAGACCCGGCGGGAAATAGTCGAGCAGCAGGCGGTGCCTTCCCGCTGGCGCCGCGATCCGGAGAAGACCGGCGCTGCTGGACGAAACGGGTATTCTCTCGCCATCCATCCACCCCCTCCAGCCCTTGATGGCGTTGCGAGCGACGAGGATCCGCCCTGCAGATGAGGCGTCGAGATCGATCTCGATGCGGTAGGGTTTGATCTCCTTCCAGGCGAGGGAGCCGGCCCCCTCTTCCCACCGGACAAAGGGGAGCGGCGGGGGAAGGAGGCGATAAACGCGGACCTCCGGTCCTCCGTTCCCTGAATCCCCTCCTGCGCCTCCGCCGCCGGAGGCCGATTCCTCCGCCAGCTCCGCGCTCGCGAGCGGAGAAAGGGACACGATCCGCCGGATCCCGAGCTGTCGCATCATCGCGAGCGATCCGGCCGAGACCGGATCGGCGTGCAGGAACTGCCGGCGCTGCCCGCTCTCCTTCCAGCCCATCCGGTCGATGTCGTTCGTGGCGCCGTAGCTCACCCCCCAGCGCAGCCCCGTGAAGGGATGCAAGGCGTCCTGGAGGGAGAGGAACGGGTCGCGGCCCGCCGAGAAGTACTTCTCCATCTGGTCCTCGCCCGTATGCAGGATCGGACCCTCAATCAGGGCCGGCAGTCGGCTCAGCAGGGCCGGCCTTCTGTCCTCCTCCTCGCACGGGCGGGTCTGCGCGATGTCCCACGTGAATCCGGCCAGGTCCACCAGCAGCACAGCGGGGATTAGGTACATGGCGACGCGCCTCCCCCGGCTGCTGGCCGCGAGCGCCGCGAGCACCAGCGACACCAGGCCCGCGGCGGCGGCCTGGACAGCCGAGACGAGCTGGGAAGCGCGCTGGGACTGGCTCAGCTCGGGGTGAGGAGAGAGGACCGCAGCGAGAGCCAGGGCGGCCAGCAGCGCCGCAGCGAAGAGAAGCGAAGGGCGCGCCGAGGTCCCCCGGGCAAGCTCCGCGAGGGCCAGCGCGCAGCAGAGCGAAAGCGCGAGGGAAGCCGGAAGGAGGAGCTTCTCCGGATAGCGAACGATCCACAGCGGCGGCATCAGCTCGTAGAGCATCCTGTAACCGGGAAGGTGACGTCCGAGCGACAGCAGCAGGGAGGCCGCGAAGACGGAGAGGCCCGCGCGCCCCCATCTGCGCCGCCAGGCGAGAGGCGCCAGGAGCAGAGGCAGCCATCCGCAGTAGATCTTCAGGATGTAGGGCAGGCCCGCATCCGACAGGCCGCCGCCCCAGAACTCGGCGGCCGCGACGCCGCAAGGGTTGCCGTGAAAGTGCGGGGCGAGCAGCTCGATCAGCCGCGCGGGATGAAGCGACCAGTAGGCCGCCGACTCGCGGAACGGAAGCCCTCCGCCTCTCCCGGTCTCCGGAAGCCAGAGCAGGGTCGGCAGCAGTTGCATGCCGCCGAGCGCGCCCGCCAGGAGAAGGATCAGCGCTCCGCGCCGCAGGTGAACCGATCGAGTCGAGGAGTTCCGGAGCCCCGCGAGCCAGAAGATCGCCAGCAAGCAGCCGGTGAGGATCTCGACCGTGGGCTCCCCGGCGAGAAGCTGTGCGGCGAGGGCGGCTCCCGCCAGACCGACCCACGCGCTCCCGCGACGCCAGGCCTGAAGCGCCAGGCCCAGCGTCCAGGGAAGCCAGCTCACCGCCACGAGAAGGTTGTAATAGTTGAGCGAAGAAAGCAGCGGTCCTCCGAAGGCGAACCCGAAGGCGGCGCACAGGGATGCGGCCGGACCGCAGTCCATCAGACGCGCCAGCCAGTAGGCTCCCAGGGCGGCCCAGAGCACGTGCCCCGCGAGGGAGAGGTTCCAGGCTGGCGCGAAGGGGAGCAGGAGGTAGAGGATGTTGCCGGGATAGAAAACGGCGTTGTTCGGGTTCGCGAGGATCGGCTGGCCCAGGTTCAGCGACGTGTTGAGAAACGGCGCCGTTCCGGACAGGAGAGAGCCGATCCAGTAACGCCGCAGCGGCTCGTGGAAGAAGAACAGATCGCGGAAGAAAAAGACGCGGCCCTGCAGGAGCGGCTGGGAGAAGAAGAGCAGCCAGGCTCCGGCGATCAGCAGAGGTCCGCCCAGGCGCCGAGGCGGAGGGATCAAGAGGAATGGGCGCTGAAAGGGGCGGCTCGAGAACAGCGGCTGGAGATGCTCGCAGAGCTCATGCCTTTTCTCCCCGGCGGACCTTGGCGATGCGAGATTCCTTTTCCTCCTCGAGCTTCTGCCGGTCCCTCCGGTAGCTCTCATCGATCTTCTCGAGGGCCTCCTCGGGATCTCCCTGGCGGAGCGCCTGCATCATCCTGGACCGATGCATGATCTCCAGCTCTGCCACCTTCGCCTCGCATTCTTGCCGGATCTCCGCGATCTTCTCCTTCTGCTCGGCCGTGACCGTGGCTGGCTCCTTCCCCTCCTCGATGTCCTTGATGCGCAGCTTCTCCATCGCGATCTCGTAGGCGGACTTGGGTTCATCTTCCGACATGGGATTCCCTCCGCGAGCGTGTTCCCACCCTGATTCTATAACCGGTCCGGAGTCAGGCGGCCCGAGATCCGGGCCGGAAGGCACAGGAGCGCCCCGCTAAGGGGCGCTCCTGTGTTTCAGGGGGAAGTCTCGAGGGGGGGCTGGCGACGCGCCCCCCTCCTGATTGGCTTAAGATTACCAAGGCAGACAAGGCAGGGGGAGGGAACAGTCATTGGTGGCCGCACGAACCGTTTCCTCACGTGCACGGGAGTTTGAAACATGGCAACGCTGAGGTTCGAACGGGAGGCCGACTTCGTGACGCTGCGGCTGGACCGGCCTCACGGCAACGCCATCAACGCCGAGATGGTGGAGGAGCTGTCGAGAGCGCTCGCGGAGATCGAGCGGGACCCGGGCCTCCGCGGAGCGCTTCTCGCCTCGGCGCATCCGCGCATCTTCTGCCCGGGCCTCGACCTTCTGGAGCTCGCTCCTCTCGGGTGGGACGAGATGTCGGGGTTTCTCGACCGTTTCTGCGACTGCTACCGGCGCCTCTTTTCCTTTCCCAAGCCGGTCGTCGCGGCCATCGCAGGTCACGCTGTCGCGGGGGGATGCCTCCTCTCGCTGTGCGCGGACTATCGCGTGCTTCAGGCCGAAGGCGCCATGCTGGGCCTCAACGAGGTCCGGCTCGGCGTGCCTCTTCCCTGGGGGGCCGCCGTGATCGTGCGCCAGTCGGTCTTCCCCTCGAAGCTCGCCGAAGTCGTCATGCTGGGGCGGAACTTCACCGGCGAGGCGGCGGTTGCGGCGGGCCTCGCACAGGAGCTGGCGCCTGCGGGCGAGGTGGAGAAAGTGGCGCGCGAGCGTCTGGCGGAGTTCCTCTCCAAGGACCCGGCCGCCCTCGCGAGCCTGAAGGGCTCTCTGCGGGGCGAGGCCGAGCGCTCGATGCGGGAAGGGGACAGGGCCCGGGCGAAGGAGTTCCTGGACATCTGGTTCTCTCCCTCCACCCGGAAGCTCGTTGACGAAGCCGTCCGCGCCCTGCGATAGGAGCCCGTGCGAGTTGCGCAGGTCGAGCCGTGCGGGTGTGCGGGTCATCGAGCCGGTCATCGAGCTTGACGCTCCCCATACCCCGCCGTACGATCGCCGGGCTCCCGTGACCTTCCGGATTGCGCTCAGAATGCTGCTCGGGCTATCGGCGCTCGCCGCGGCGGCCCCCCTCCTCTCCTGCGGGCAGGGACACCGGAACGGCGGGGGAGCGGCCGCGGAAGAGATGGCGGCGAAAG
>QHYA01000161.1 GCA_003223995.1 Acidobacteriota bacterium
CCGCGCCAGGTCGCGCTGCACGGGCAGAAGCTCGACGAGCCTGTCGAACGGCAGGTCCTGATGGGCCTGCGCTCCAAGCACGACCTCGCGCGTGCGGCGCACGATCTCGCGGAACGTCGGGTCGCCGGACAGGTCGCCGCGCAGGACGAGAGTGTTGATGAAGCAGCCGATCAGCCCCTCGACCTCGAGACGGCTGCGACCGGCCACCGGCGACCCGACGCACAGGTCGTCCTGCCCGCTGTAGCGGCTCAGGAGCGCCTGGAAGGCCGCCAGAATCGTCACGAACAGAGTCGCCCCTTCCCGCCGGCCGAGGGCCGCGATCTCCTTGCCGAGTCCCCCCGGTAGACGGAACGGGCGCCAGGAGCCACGAAACGTCCCGACCTTCGGGCGTGGACGGTCGGCCGGCAGCTCGAGGGCGGCCGGCGCGCCCGCCAGGCGTCGCCTCCAGTAGGCCGCCTGCCCCTCGAACATCTCCCCCTCCAGGCGGGTCCGCTCCCATACGGCGTAGTCGGCGTACTGGATCGGCAGGTCCGGCAGGGCGACCGGGCGCCCCGCGACAAAAGCACGGTACAACTCCTGCAGCTCGCGCAGCAGGATCGCCAGGGACCAGCCGTCGCTGACGATGTGGTGCATGGTCAGGTTCAGGACGTGATCCTCATCGTCGAGACGCAGGAGGCGGGCGCGGAACAGGGGACCGCGTTCCAGGTCGAATGGTGCGCGCGCTTCCTCTTCCACGAGGCGGAGTCCCTGGGCCTCGAGCTCGCCCGACGCCTGGCCTTTCCAATCGACGCGCGGCAGGACGAACGGGCCCGCGGGGCGAATCGCCTGGACCGGCTCGACGCCCGCCAGAGGAAAGACGGTCCGCAGGGCCTCGTGGCGGCCGACGATCGCTTCCAGGCTTCGCTCGAGGGCGTCCGCGTCCAGCCTGCCGCGCAGGCGGAGCGCCAGGGGGATGTTGTAGGCGGTGTGCCCGGGCTGCAGCTGATCGATGAACCACAGCCGCTTTTGGGCGAAGGACACCGGGTGCGGCCCGTCCCGCGACGCGCGCTGGACGCGCCCCGTCACGGGACTCTCCCCGCGGAGCGCCTCGGCGTCGATCCATTCCGCCAGCGCGCCGAGCGTGGGACGCTCGAACACGCGGCGCACGGGCATTTCATGTCGAAGCTCGTCGCGCACCCTGGAGACGAGCTGCAGGACCAGGAGCGAATGCCCGCCCGCGTCGAAGAAATCGTCGTCCCGTCCGACGCTCTCGCGGCCGAGCAGCTGCCTCCAGATCCGCGCCAGCGCCCGCTCTGTGTCCGTTCGCGGCGGGATGACAGGTGCAGGCGCCGCAGGCCCCGGGGCCCGCCGCGCGCCGGCGGCCGCCGCGAGCGCCCCGCGCCCCGTGCGCGGAAGCGCGTCGCGTCGGGCCTTCTCCCGCGCCTCGTGGATCCCCGGAAGCGAGACGGAGGAGAGGTGCCGCGCCGGGTCGCCGGCCAGCGACTCCAGGAGCGTCAGGAAGTGGCCGGCCATCCGCTCGACCGTGCGGCGGTCGAAGAGGTCGGTCGAGTATTCGAAGAGCGCCTCCATCTCGCCGTCGCCCTCGGAGAGAACCAGCGTCAGTTCGAATGGGGTGGTGTCGGTCTCGAAATCGACCAGCTCCGCCTGCAGACCGCGCAGGTCCAGCATCATTCCCTGTCCGCCCTGCAGGACGAACATGGTCTGGAAGAGCGGGTGCACGGAGGGATCGCGCTCCGGCCTCAGCTCTTCGACGAGCTTCTCAAACGGCGCTTCCTGGTGGGCGAGTGCGTCCCCGACCGTCGCCTGAACGCGCGCCACCAGATCGATCCACGTCGGGTCGCCCGAGAGGTCCCCGCGCAGGACCAGGGTGTTGACGAACGGACCGATGAGGGGCTCGGTCTCGAGGCGCGTGCGCCCGGCGACGGGCGTCCCGATGCACGGATGGTCCTGGCCGCTCCAGCGGTGCAGGAGCGCCAGAAACGGCGCCAGAAGCGCCATGAACGGGGTCGCGCCAAGGCGCAGCGCCAGGACCTTCAGGGATGCGACCAGGCGGGCGGGAACGAGCCGCGAGACCCTGGCCACGAGGCGAAATCGGCGTACTGGATCGGCAGGTCCGGAAAGGGCGACGGCCGGCCGGCCGCGAACGCCTCGTAGAGCGCGGCCATCTCCCGGTCGAGGACGCCGATCGACCAGCCGTCGCCGGCGATGTGGTGCAGGGTGAGGACCATGACGTGCTCGTCGCCGGCGAGTCGCAGCAGGAGGCCGCGCAGCAAGGGGCCGCGCCCCAGGTCGAAAGGCCGGCGCACCTCCTCGGCGGCGCGGCGGGAGACTTCCTCCTGCCGGCGGTCCTCGGGCAGCGCGCCGAGCTCGACGACGGGCAGATCCAGGACGAGGGACGGCGCGATGACCTGCACCGGGCCCTCCGCGGCTTCGGCGAACGTCGTCCTGAGGATCTCATGGCGCCGGACGATCTCGTTGAGGCCGCGCTCGAGCGCGGCGACGTCAAGCGGACCCCGCAGGCGCAGGGCGCGCGCCATGTTGTAGATCGGCGTGGCCGGGCCGAGCCGATCCAGGAACCACAGGCGCTCTTGGGCGAACGACAGGGGCGCCGGCCGGCCCGCCGGGCGTCTCGGGATCGACTCGGCCGCCGCGCGGCGCACGGACCTGTCGCGCAGCGTCTGTATCAGGATCGCCCGCCGCTCCGGAGACAGATCTCCGAAGCGATCCTTCGGCTCAGAGGTTTTCGACACGGCTCGTCCCGGCGCCGGGCGGCGCACGCCTCGCCTCCGACTCCCCGCCGCCTCCCGCGTCGATCGATCCCATCAGACCGTCCAGCTCGCTCGGGCCGGCCGCCCGCAGATAGGCCGCCTCGATTTTTTCCGCCAGCCCGCGGATCGTGGGCTCATCGAGGAAGTCCTTGAGGGACACCTCCGCCCCGAGGTGGGCCCGCACCCTGGAGATGAGAAGGGTGGCGAGGAGCGACTGGCCCCCGGCTTCGAAGAAATTGTCCTCGACGCCCGGGACGACCGCGCCGAGCAGGTCACCCCACAGACGGGCCAGCTCCTCCTCGATTGGGGTGCGCGGCGGAACGCGGGCCGCGTCCGGATTGGAGGAAGCGCTCTCGGGCGGCGGGAGCGCCCGCCGGTCGACCTTGCCATTGAGCGTGAGCGGCAGCGCCTCCAGCACGACGATCGCGGATGGCACCATGAAGTCCGGGAGCGACGCCTTCAGGAATTCGCGCAGTTCGCCCGCCGACGCGTCCCGACCCGCACGCGGCACGACGTAGGCCACCAGCCTGCGCTCCTCCCGGTCTTCCTGGCGCGCCAGGACCACCGCCTCGCCCACCCCCGGGTGCCCCTGCAGGGCCGACTCGATCTCGGCCGGCTCGATGCGGAAGCCGCGAATCTTCACCTGGTCGTCGAGGCGCCCCAGGTATTCCAGGTCGCCGTCCTCGAGCCAGCGCGCCAGATCGCCCGATCGGTACAGGCGGGCGCCCGGCTCGCTTGCGAACGGGTCGGGGACGAAGCGCTCGGCGGTCAGATCGGGGCGCCCGAAGTATCCGCGCGCCAGACCGGCGCCGCCGATGCAGATCTCCCCCGGCACACCGATCGGCACCGGCCGCAGGGACGCGTCGAGCACGTGGACACTCCGGCTCGCGATCGGCCGGCCGATCACGCTGCGCGGCCCGCCCCGCGCGTCCTCCGGCCGTATCGGCCGGTAGGTGACGAACATCGTCGTTTCGGTGGGCCCGTACAGGTTGAAGATCCGAGGGCGCTCGGGGTGGCGCTCCAACCACGGCCTCAGATCTTCGGGGTTCAGCGCCTCGCCGCCGAAATTCAAGAGCCGCAGGCAGAGCCCACCCGCCCCCTCCTGCTCGGCGCCGATCAGCGCTCGGAAGCCGGACGGCGTCTGGTTCAGCACGGTGACCCGCTCGCGGTGCAGGAGGTCGAGGAACTCCGCGGGCGAGCGGCTGACCGGGTACGGCACGATCACCAGCCGCCCACCGTGCAGGAGCGCGCCCCACATCTCCCACACCGACAGATCGAACGCGAAGGAATGGAACATCGTCCAGACATCGCGATCGTCGATCTGGAGCAACGGAGCCGCGACCTCGAACAGGCTCGCGACGTTGGCGTGCGTCACCACGACGCCCTTCGGGCGGCCCGTCGAGCCGCTGGTGTACATGACGTACGCCGGGCCGTCGGCGAGCGCGGCCGGAGGCAGGTTGCCCTCCTCCCCGCCGCCCTCCGCGTCGGGCGGCAGGACCGCCCCGGCAGGCTCGCGCAGCCTCTCCACCGTCTCCGGTCGCGCGATCAGCGCCATCACGCCCGCGTCCCGCAGCATGAACGCCAGCCGGTCTTCCGGGTAGGCGGGGTCGAGCGGCACGTAGGCGCCTCCCGCCTTGAGGACCGCCAGGATCGCCACGATCATCTCCCCGGAGCGCTCGAGACAGATCCCCACGCGCGCCTCGGACCCGACACCGCGATCCCGCAGGAGGCGCGCCAGGCGGTTCGCGCGCCGGTTCAGCTCGGCGTACGTGATCCGCTCGGCGTCGACGACGAGGGCGATGGCGTCGGGGCGGTCCTTGGCCTGGGCTTCGAATACCTCGTGCAGGCACCGACCGGGAGGCGCCGGGACCGCCGGGTTGCGCTCCCGAAGCCAGGCGCGCTCGGAAGCGGACAGCATCGGCAGATCGGCCAGTCGCTGTCGCGGGTCGGCGGCGATCCGTTCGAGGATCGTCTTCAAGTTTAGGAGCATGCGCCGGATCGCGGGGGCCTCGAAGCGCCTCGCGTCGTAATTGACCTGGATCGACAATTCGGGACCTGTGGGGACGAACACGGTCAGCGGGTAGTGCGCCCACTCGGCGGCGCGCAGCTCGCTGATCTCCAGATCGCCGAACCGCTGGCTGAGCGCCTCCTCGACCGGGTAGTTCTCGAAGGCGAAAATGGACTCGAAGAGCGGCGCGCCCCGTGCCACGCGGCTCCACTGCTGAATCATCACCAGGGGTGTGTACTCGTACTGCCGCATCTCGACCTGCTCGTCCTGCAGCTTCTTCAGCCAGGAGACGACCGGCTCGCACTCCCCGAGACGCGCCCGGACGGGAAGCGTGTTCAGCATGAGGCCGACCATCTTCTCCGCCCCCTCCAGGTCGGCGGGCCGGCCGGACACGACGCCGCCGAAGACCACGTCGCTCTCGCCGCTGGAACGGGCGAGGAGGAGCGCCCAGGCCCCTTGCAGCACGGTGTTGAGGGTCAGTTGGTGCCGGCGGGCCCGGTCGCGCAGATCCGCCGCCGCGGCCCTCGACAGACGGATCCGCTCCATCCGGAACTCGGCCGGCTGCGCCGGGCCCGAGGCCGGGCGGCCCATGAGCAGTGGCGTCGGCGAGCCGAATCCCTCGAGCGCCCTCTTCCAGTACCTCTCGGCCGCGGCGAGATCCTGCCGGCCAAGCCAGGCGACATAGTCACGGAACGGCCGCGGAGCGTCGGGCCGGAGATCCTGGCCTCGCGAGAACGCCTGGTAGAGGGTCGCCACCTCCTTCAGAAGGACCGGAAGGGACCAGCCGTCCAGGAGGACGTGATGGTGGCTCCAGACGAACCGGTGCAGGTCGCGCCCCAGGCGCATGAGCGCCAGGCGTTGCAGAGGCGGGCGCGACAAATCGTAGCCCCGGCGCATGTCCTCGGTCTGGAACCTCTCGAGCCCGTTCTCCTGCTCCTCCGGATCGAGCCCGCTCCAGTCGAGACTCTCGAAACAGGCCGGGACGCTCCGCAGCACCACCTGAACCGGTTTCTCGAGGCCGCTCCATACGAGCGCGGTGCGCAGGATCGGATGGCGCTCGATCGCCCGCCGCCAGGCCCGCTCGAACGATTCCGCGTCGAGCGGGCCGTGAAGCTTCCAGGTCAGGTGTTCGACGTAGACCCCCGACGCCGGCGCGGACAGCGCGTGATAGAGCATGCCCTCCTGCATGGGCGTGAGCGGGTAGACGTCCTCGAGGCCCGGATGCTCCCGTGCCAGGGCATCGAGGGCCGCCTGGTCGAGGCGCACCAGGGGAAAATCGGACGGGGTGAGCGCGGCGGCCTCGGGCCGTCCGCCCAGATCCAGAAGACCGCGCAGCGTCTGCTCGAAGCGCCGTGCCAGCGCCTCGATGGTGGCGTGGGCGTGCAGGCTCTTGCTGTACTTCCAGTTCATCCGCAGGCGGCCGGAGGCCACGTACCCGTCGATCTCGATGAGATGCGTTCGTCGAGCGCGCGGGCTGACCCTGGGCCCGGTCGATTCGGTCGCGAAGAGGAACGGCGAGGACGCCGGAACCATGGCGTCGAACTGACCGAGGTAGTTGAAGCTGATCTCGGCTCGCGGGAAGGACGCGAGCCTGCTGGCGATCTCCCGATCGCCCCTCATGTATCGCAGCAGGCCGTACCCGATGCCACGTGCCGGCACCGTCCGGAGCTGCTCCTTGATCGCCTTCAGCGCCTCCTCCGGCCCGCGGGCGTCCTCGAGAGTGAGCCGGACCGGCTTGATGGTCGTGAACCAGCCGACGGTGCGCGACAGATCGACGTCCTCCAGGATCTCCTCGCGGCCGTGCCCTTCGAGATCGACGAGCACGGAGCGCTCGCCGATCCATTCGGTCAGGGCCTGGGCCAGCGCGGTCAGCAGGACGTCGTTGATCTCGGAGCGGTACGTGGCCGGCAGGTCCTGCAGGAGGGCGCGGGTCTCCTTGTCCGTGAAAGCGCTCGTCACGATGCGCGCCGAGCCCTCCAGGTTCTCGGCGTTCGGGTCGTCGACGGGGATCCTCCCGACCCGCCTCCGGCCCTCGGCCAGCCAGAAATCGAGTTCGCGCTCCAGGGGGGCCCTACGCGCGTGTTCCGCCAGGCGCTCCGCCCAATGACGGTAGGAAGTCGTCTTGGCCGGCAGGGCGATCGCGTCGCCCCGCTCGAGCTGGCGGTAGGTCGTGTTCAAATCTTCGAGGAGAATACGCCACGACACTCCGTCGACCACCAGGTGGTGGATGACGATCAGGAGGCGCGCCCTCAGCCCCGTCCCGAGATCGAACAGCGCCGCCCGCAGGAGGGGGCCGTCGGCGAGGTCGAGGCTCCGCTGCAGCTCGGCGGTCCTGGCCTCCATCGCCGCGATGCGCCGCTCCGCCGGCAGAGCGGAAAGGTCGACGCGGCTGAACGGCACCGGCCCCCCGGGGTCGGCGTTGAACTGCCGCCACTCCCCCTCCACCTTCCGATAGCGCATGCGCAGGGCGTCGTGGTGCCCCATGAGGAGGCCGACCGCCGCCTCGAGTTTCGCCGCGTCGATCGCCTGCCTGGCCTCCAGCAAGATCGCCTGGTTGAAATGATGCGCGTCGGCGAAGTCGTGTTCAAAGAACCAGCGCTGGATCGGCGTCAGCGACGCCTCGCCCACGACCGGCCCCTGCTCGGCCGGCGCCCTGAGGCTGGTCGAGGCGACCGCCGCCAGCTCGGAGACCGTCTGGTGCTGAAAGATCTGCTGGCTCGAGAGGCGCAGGCCGGCCTGGTTCGCGCGCGCCACGATCTGGATGCTGAGTATCGAATCGCCGCCGAGATCGAAAAAGTTGTCGCGCACCCCGACGCGCTCGCGGCCGAAGACCTGGGCCCAGACCCGCGCCAGAGTCTCTTCGGCCGGGGTGCCCGGAGGGGCGATCTCCCCTTCGAAATTGCGCCGGCCCGGGTCGGGCGCCGGCAGCGCCCGGCGATCGAGCTTTCCTGCGGCCGTGCGCGGCAGGCGATCCAGCAGCACGAAGGCCGAAGGGAGCATATGCTCCGGAACGTGCTCCTTCAGGTGGGCGCGCAGGTCGGACGAGGCCGGTGCCCGAACGACTCCCGGCCGACACGCGACATATCCCACCAGACGAACCTCCCCCGGATTGTCCTCGCGCGCCAGAACGACCGACTCGGCGATCTCCGGGTGCCGCTCGAGCGCCCGCTCGATCTCGCCCGGCTCGATCCGGTAGCCGCGCACTTTCACCTGGTCGTCGAGCCGTCCGAGGAACTCCAGGTTTCCGTCGGGTAGCCAGCGAACACGGTCTCCGGTCCTGTAGAGACGGTCGCCGGGCCGGGCGGAGAACGGGTCTGGAACGAAGGAGGCCGCGGTCCGACCGGGACGGCCCAGGTAGCCCCGCGCCACGCCCTCCCCGCCCAGGTGCAGCTCTCCGGGCACCCCGACCGGCACGGGATTCCCGTGACGATCCAGGACGTACGCGCGGACATTGGCGATCGGGCGGCCGATCGGCAGCAGACCGTTGGACCCCGAGGGGCGACCGTCCCGCGGCTCGTAGACGGTCGACGTGACGGTGGCTTCCGTCGGGCCATAGGCGTTGAACAGCGCCACGCGCCCGCCCGTCGCCTCGATCCAGCCCGCCAGACGCGAGGCGAGCGCCTTCTCGCTGCCGACGACCACGCAGCGGAGGCAGGCCGGTATCGCCCGTTCCTCCCCCGGCAGCTCGGCGACCCAGGCGTGCCAGTAGGAGGCCGGCAGGTTGAGGACCGTGATCGTCTCGTTCTCGAGGAAGCGGTGGAAATCGGGGACGGAGACGAACACCGGATCCGGCCGCAGGACGAGCGTCGCGCCTCGCAGCAGCGTCGGGAAAATCTCCTCCGCGGCGACGTCGAAGCTGAGCGCCGCAAACTGCAGGACGCGATCGTCGGGCCGCAGACCGTAGCGCCGGGCCATCTCGACGCTGTGGTTGACCAGGGAGCGGTGCGAAACGAGAACGCCCTTGGGCCTGCCGGTCGAGCCGGACGTGAACACGACGTACGCCA
>QHYA01000162.1 GCA_003223995.1 Acidobacteriota bacterium
CTGCGCGACGTGGACGTGGACATCCCGCGAGGGCGCCTGACTGTCCTGACAGGGGTCTCCGGCTCGGGAAAATCCTCCCTGGCGTTCGACACGCTCTACGCCGAGGGGCAGAGGCGCTATGTCGAATCGCTGTCCACCTACGCGCGGCAGTTTCTCGAGCGGATGGAACGGCCGGACGTGGACGCGATCGAAGGGATCCCGCCAGCGGTCGCCATCCGGCAGGCCGCCCCCGCCGCCGGAGGGCGCTCGACGGTCGGCACCGTCACGGAGATCCAGGATTACCTGAGGCTCCTGTGGGCGAGGATCGGGAAGACCTGGTGCCTGAAGTGCGGGCGGCCGGTGGAGGTCGATACGGTGGACAGGATCGCCGAGCGCTTCCTGGCCGCCGGCGGCGGAGAAAGGCGGCCCGCATCGCGCCTGCTGATCTGCTTTCCCGTCGATGCCTCCGCCGTGCTGAAGACGGTGACGCCCGCCGAGTTCCTGGACGATCTCCGGGCCAACGGCTTCCAGAGGATCAGGATCGATGGGCGGATGATGACGATCGACGAGGCGCGCAACGCGCGGCTCACGCGCCGCTGCCGCCTCGCTGTCGTCGTGGACCGGCTGGCCGGGAGGGAGGAATCGCGCGGGCGCCTCACCGAATCGCTCGAGACGGCCTACCGCTTCGGCCACGGCCGGTGCTTGATCGTCGAGATGGACGGGCAGGGCGCCGTGCGCGGGGAGCATCCTTTCTCCAGCGATCTGCACTGCGCCGCCTGCGACATCGGCTACCGCCGGCCGACGCCGGCCTTCTTTTCCTTCAATTCCCCTCTCGGCGCCTGTCCGTCCTGCCAGGGCTTCGGTCGCTCGATCGAGCTGGACATGAACCTCATCGTCCCGGACCCCGGCAAGACGCTGAAGCAGCGTCCGATCGAGCCATGGAACTTCCCGTCCTACTCGGGAGCCTACGACGATCTGGCGCGGGCCGCGCGAAGGCGGAAGGTTCCTCTGGATGTTCCCTACGCCGAGCTGAGGCCGGAGCACCGGCGATGGGTCGACGATGGGGACGACCATTTTTACGGGATCAACGGATTCTTCCGCTGGCTGGAGTCGAAGACCTACAAGGTCCACGTGCGCGTGTTCCTCTCGCGCTTCCGCACGTACCGCCCCTGCGTTGATTGCGGCGGGGCAAGGCTGCGGCCGGAAGCTCTCGCCGTCAAGCTGAAGGGCCTCGACATCGCGCGCGCCGCCTCGATGACGACGGCGGGCGCGCAGGAGTTCTTCGCGTGCCTGGAGCTGTCGCCCATGGAGGAGGAGATCGCCCGGCCGATTCTGGCCGAGATCCGCAAGCGGCTCGCTTACCTCGTGGACGTCGGACTGGAGTACCTGACGCTGGACCGGCTCTCTCGCACCCTCTCGGGAGGAGAGGCCCAGCGCATCCACCTCGCCAGCGCCCTCGGCTCGGGCCTCGTCGGGACGCTCTACGTCCTCGACGAGCCCTCGATCGGCCTGCACCCGCGGGACAATGACCGCCTCATCCGGATCCTCCAGTCCCTGCGCGACCTCGGAAACACCGTCGTTGTCGTCGAGCACGACCCGGCGCTGATCAGGGCCGCGGACTACGTGATGGACCTCGGGCCTGGGGCGGGAGAGCGAGGGGGGCGCGTTGTCGCCGCGGGCCGCCCCGAGGAAATCGCGGCCTGTGAGGATTCGCTGACCGGGCAGTACCTGACCGGTTGGAAGAGCGTGCACGTTCTCCCCAGAAGGCGCAAGGCGGCCGCGGGTCGATGGGTCGTCATCGAAGGGGCGCGAGCGAACAACCTGAAGAACATCACGGTGAGATTCCCCCTGGGGGCGCTCTGCTGCGTGACGGGGGTGTCGGGCTCGGGGAAATCCAGTCTCGTGAGCGACACGCTCTACCCCGCGCTGCGCCGGGCGAAGGGGGAGAACCCGCGCGAGGTCGGCCCGCACGACCGCGTCCTGGGCGTGGAGAAGATCGACGGGGTCGTGCTGGTGGATCAATCCCCCATCGGCCGGACGCCCCGCTCGAATCCGGTCACCTACATCGGCGCCTTCACGGAGGTGCGCGAGGCCTTCGCGGCCACGGACGCCGCCAGGGCCCTGGGTCTGAAGCCGGGAGATTTCTCGTTCAACCGTCCGGGAGGGCGCTGCGAGACGTGCCAGGGACAAGGAGTCGTGACGGCCGAGATGCACTTCCTGGCCGACGTGACCCTTACCTGCGAGGCGTGCGGCGGGACGCGATACAACCAGAGCACCCTCGCCGTGCGGCTGTGGGGCAGGTCCATCGCGGATGTTCTCCAGATGACCGTCCGGGATGCGATGTGGTTTTTCAGGGACCGCCCGGCCCTTGTCAAGAAGCTGGAAAACCTCGTGGAGGCAGGCCTCGGCTATCTCCGTCTCGGCCAGGCGGCCACCACGCTCTCCGGGGGAGAGGCGCAGCGGTTGAAGCTCGCGGAGGCGATCTCGCGGGGACAGGGCCGGACCCTTTACCTCTTCGACGAGCCGACGACGGGGCTGCACCTCGATGATGTCGCCACGCTGCTGTCCTGTTTCAACCGGCTGCTCGAGCGGGGCCACTCGGTGATCGTGGTCGAGCATCACCTGGATGTCATGAGGGCGGCCGATTGGATCATCGATCTCGGCCCCGAAGCGGCCGAGGCCGGAGGGCGGGTGGTCGCGACCGGGCCCCCGGAGGCTGTCGCGGCCTGCCCCGGATCCATCACCGGATGCTACCTTGCCCCTCTTCTCGATGGACACGAGCAACAGAAGGCAAGCGAGGCTGGCGGTGTGGCGCCCGCACGCGGATCGTCATAAGCCGTGCGGGGCCCTCTGGGCGGAATCCGGAACATGCCTCGCTTGGTGACCCTCCGCCGCCTTCTCATTGCTGCCGGGATCGTTGCAGGCGCCGCGGTGCTCGCCGCAGGGATCCTCCTTTTCTCTGTGTGGCGGTCGGTGCGCACCGGCGCCCTGCTCGAGCCGGAGGCGCTCGCGGGGCCCGATACCGTGGCGCTGCTCAGCTTCACCGTGCGCACGGACGATCCGGGCGTGGCGGCGGCCCTGGTCCATCTCCAGGAGATGGAATCCCGCAGGAAGCATTCGCGGTTGCCGCCCTGGGCACGCTGGCTGCTGGCGGGAAGCGGGGGAGGCTCCCTCTCGCCGCAGGCGGCTGCGGTCATGCCTTTGCGCATTCTGGCTTCTCTCGACCGAGCGGAGGACGGTCATGAATGGGGCGTCCTCGTCCTGTCGCTTTCGAGATACTCGGATCGGATCCGATCCGTTCTCGGAACCGATCCAGGGAAAACTCGCCACGGCGTCGCCGTCGCGACGCCGAAGAACCCCCGCGATCCCTATGCGGCGCTCGCAGGCAACAACATCGTTCTGTCGGGGAGTGAGGCTGGGCTCGACCGGGCGATCGACCGTCTCGCGGGAGACGACCAGCCGAGCGAGCTGTACCGCACGGCGTCCGAGGCCGCACCGCGGCGCGCGGCGGGATTCGCCGTCGTCCTGAATCCCGGCGACCGTCTCGAGCGAATGGCCCACGAGGCGCTGGGAAAGTATGGGATCGAGGCCCTCTCGCAGGGACAGCCGACACGGCTGCTCCCCAGGGACCTTCTCGCTTCCGGCTTCTCACTGGATCTCGTCGATGCCGATCGAGCCCGCGTCGAAGGAGCATTCCTCTTTGCCGACGATCACGCAGCCGCCGAAGGAGAGCGCTGGGTTCGTCGCGGCTTGCCGGTGTCGATCGCTTTGCTGGGACTGGAGCCGGAGCTGAAGCTGCGGCGCGACGGGCATACGCTGCATGTCAACGGGACGCTGAGAGGTCTCGACGCGCTCTGGGACCGCCTGCTCGCGGGCCGCCTCTTTCCCTGATACAAGAATCCATAGAGGATATTGCGGGTCGTCTTGGCAACCGGGCAGCCGGGGCGGCTTGTCCCAGCGTCCGTCTCCCCACTATGGGGAAACTCTGAGGACTACTATTGAATGGTCGAATCACTATGCTATGATTGCTGCTATCAAGGTGGAAGGAGTTGCGTCGTGACTCTCATGTTCGTTTTGGAGGTCTCCTCATGCCTAGGCGCCGGAATCGCTCCAGCCGCATCCAGAAGGCAGCAAAGACCGCCATTGCCGCGATAAGGAACCTCGCCAACTCGATCGAAGACCTCGGGGCTGCTATCCCCGCCGCCGTCGCGGCAGGCAGAAACCAGATGCGAGGTCGCGGGGGGACGCGGCGTCGAAGGAGGCTGTCCGCCAAGGCCAAGGCATTCCTCAAGCTGCAGGGCCAGTACCTCGGACTGATGCGTCACCTGCCTCAAAGGCAGCGCGCGAAGGTGAAGGCCCTCAAAGCAAAGAAGGGCTACCCGGCCGCGATCAAGGAAGCGGTGAGACTCAGAGTCCGGTAGAGGCCCGCCTCGGCCGGCATGAGAGCCGGCGGAAGCGTTGCTTCTCGGTCCTGGCGAACCTCTCCGCGAAGGGCGTCATGTCTGCCCGATGACGTCTACATTTGATGACGTCACCTGGCGTGCGCTTTCTGGCGGGGGCGGCCGTCCGCTTCTCGCTTGTCGGCCCCGATCGCCTCGCCGATGCGGTTGAGAAGCGTTTCCGGCGGGATGGATCCCATCAGTTTCTGTTTGGCTCGCCCCTGAGCGTCCAGAATGATGATGTAGGGTATCGGCCCGGGGAGATCGAACGCCTCTCCGAGAGGCTCGGGGTCTCCCTCGTAGTAGAAGGTGTCGTACGAAACCCGGTGCCGCCGAAGGAACTCGGCCACCTTTTCCCGCCCGCGCTTCGGATCGCCCGCCGTCAGCCCGTCGAGCGAGACCCCCATGACGGCCAGCTTCTCGGCTCGGAAGCGCTGGAGCGCTTCATTGAGCGTGGGGGTCTCTTCCACACAGGGGGCGCACCAGGTGGCCCAGAAGGCCAGGATCACCGGGTGGCCGTGCTGCTCCCGCAGCCAGCGGTGAAGGTCGGTGAGAGACCCCGAATGAAATCGGCCCGGCGGCGGCGCCCCAGATGAGGCGCCGGCGAAAAGAGCCAGGACAAGCAGCGCAACCGCGCGGGTTGCCATGCGCGCCGGCACGCTGAGAATCGACCCTGCGACCGGGGCACCGGAACTATCCTTCCGGCGCATCGGCAACGCCTGATCGCTGCGGGCGACAGGAGCGCTCATGGGTTGTGCTCCCGAGCGCGGGCCGCGAGAGACCCCTTCATGCCTTCCTCTTGATCGAGCAGCCGAAGTTGCGGGTTCTGGCTTCGGGCGGCGCCTGGCCCGCCAGCAGGGCATCGAGCGCCTGTCGGAGATAGGGCTTGACGCCGGCCGGCTCCTTCGCCCCGTTGTCGATCGCGCCAACGTAGCGGATCGTTCCGGAAGGATCGAGGACGAAAATGTGAGGGGTCGTCTGAGCTCCGAAACGGTCCGCAACCTTCGAGCCGGGATCGATCACGACAGGGTAGGGAAGCGGCGTCTTCTCCAGGTATTGCCGGACGTCCTCCGGCCCCTCGGTTTGATTGGACATGACCGCAAGGACCTTCACCCCTTTGCCTTCGTAGTCGCCGGCGATGGCCTTCAGCTTGTCCTCGTATCCTCTGGAGAAGGGGCACTTGGTGGACCAGAAATCCACGATCACGAGCTTTGAGCCTTTCAGCAGAGATTGGAGCGAGTGTTCCACACTGGTGGAGTCCTTCAGCGTGAAATCCGGTGCGGTGACGCCTGGTTCCAGACTCGACGCCCCTGGGCCGCCCTCGGGGCTTGCTTGGGAGGTCGAGGGTCCGGCGGCGGGAAGCAGCGCGCCGGCGATGAGAGTGAACAGGATGAGCTGTGCCAGGGTGTTCCGATTCATGCGGTTTCTTCTCCTTGAGAAATATGCTTGCGTTCGCATCCTTCAGGACAACGTTCCCCAGCCGCGATGCTCCTGCAGCCGGCTAGTTCGCGGCGGCCGGGGCGGTCTTCTCCGCCGGGCCAACCGCCCCTTTCTCTGAAATGGTCACCTTGTTGACGATCACGTCCGTCAGAGGCTGGAAGGGGGGATCCGACTGCCGTCCGGAGTTCGGAACGCGCGAGATCTTCTGGACGACCTCCAGGCCGTCGATGACCTGGGCGAAGGCGGTGTACTGGCCGGTGAAGTCCGCCCGTGGCGCCGCGAGAATGAAGAACTGGCTCCCGTTCATCGGAGGAGCCCCGCCCCTCTTCATCCCCACCGTGCCTGCAAGCATCTGGAGGTCGTTGCGCTCCACAGGATAGGTGTAGCCCGGAGTGCCCGTGCCGTTGCCGTTGCGGTCTCCTCCGGCGATCATGCGGTCCGGATCCACGTAGTAGATGCGAGTCCCGTCATAGAAGCCCGAGAAGGCCAGCTCGATGAAGTTCTTCACGGCCAGAGGCGCCTTGTCAGGAAAGAACTCGATCTTCACGGTCCCCATCGTCGTCTCGAGGGACGCGGCATACTGCTTCTTCGGATCGTAAGGGCTGACGATCTTCAGCACGACCTGGTTCGAGATCAGCTCGTGCGACTTCCAGGACAGCCGGTACGTCCCCGGCGAGCGGAGCTGAGGGAAGAGCTTGGACAGGTCGAAAGCGATTCCGTAATGCCCGCCGGGAGGAAGGGCCGGCGGCCGGGGAGCATCGAGTGCCACCGTGGCGGGCGCGAGCTTCTGCCCGTCGGCGTTGACCAGCTCGAAATAACGGACCAGGGGAGGCTGCGGCAGGGAGCGAGCATCCTTCGTGTCCGGATTCCAGAGAGAGAAACGGACCTCGACCGGTTCGCTGGTCGTGAAGAAGACGGACTGGAGCTCGAGGATCGCCTGGATCCCCTTCGCTTCTTCTGCGAGGCAGCCACTGGTGATCGACGCCTGCAGAAGCGCGGCAAGGGAAGCCGATATCAGATAGAGAGGCAAGCGGCGAAGCAAGTGGCGGCGTGCGGGCGGCTGCCAGGACGACGACATCGAGGGCGCCCGCTTCCAGCAGGACGCGAGCGCACTCCGACGCCGTGGCGCCCGTCGTCATGATGTCGTCCACCAGCACGATTCTCCGACCCGCAAACCTTGCGGCCTTCCGCCGTCTCGCAGCGAAGGCGCCATTGACGTTCTCCGCCCGCTGCTGCATGGAGGAGAGCTTCGCCTGGTCCGGAGTCCAGCGGCTCTTCCGGAGGGCCCCACGCGCGAGAGGAAGGCCGGTTTCGCGGGTCAGCGCGCGAGCCAGCAACTCGGCCGGATTGAAGCCTCTCCGCCGCTTCTTCCAGAGGCGCTGCGGGACGCAGACGACCAGTGCCCCGGAGCCGGCCAGCGGCGGCTCCGCGCGCCAGCGCGCCGCCATCAGTTTCGCGAGAGGCCAGGCGAGCTCCGGCTGGGAGCGGAACTTGAAGGCGTGAAGGATCTCGCGGGCCGTCCCCTCGTAAGCTGCCAGCGCCCGGGCGGCGAGAAACGGCGGCGGGCGGGTCTGGCACCCCGCGCAGAGATCCTCGAGGGCAGGACAGGGAGGCTCGTTCCCTTCCGCCTGATCAACGGCCCCCGCCGCGACCCCGACGGTTCGCTCGCCGCTGTCGGGGATCCCTTCTGTCAGGTCAACGGGGAAGGGGAGCGAGCATCGCGAACAGAACGGCGGCGCCAGCGGATTGAAAGATGCCCAGCAGCCGAGGCAGACGCCGCCGGGGCTCGCGCCGGGAAGGCCCCTGTGGCAGACGGGACACCGCGCAGGCAGGATCGACTCGGCGACGAGGTCCCAGATCCATTGCGCCATCCGCCGAACGGAAGACTTCATGCTTCCAGTCTTGACCTTGCGGGGCGGGTGCCGCGGCCATCCGAGCCAGAAACATTCTCACCTGAGGGACAGGGCTTCGAAGGCCGACGCTCTATCCGGCTACGGGCGCGGGAGGGGGATATTGCTGCCAGACGCTGCCCGAGATTCACTCGTCGGAACCGGGGAGCTCCGGCGCGAACCAGATCAGCCAGCCGCACCTCGGACAGCGGAAAGTGACCGTGTCGAGCTGGCGTCTGCCCTTGACCTTGAGGCCCCCGAAAAGGGTTTTCTCGGGCCGACCCTCCGTCCAGCGGGTGCGGCGGAACCTGTCGTTCTGACCGACGTCGGGAACGAACCCTTCCTGCATTTGCACGCGACAGGCAGGGCATTCAGGGACTGGTGTGTTCATCGTGGCCCCCCTTCCGGTGTCCTTCTGCCCTCGGCGCGGCCGCGCCGGGTAGCACGGCCGCTCTGGACGGCTGCCTGACGCAGCAGATACTCGATCTGTCCGTTCAGGCTGCGCAGCTCGTCCGCCGCCCACCGCGACAGCGCTTCGTACAGCTCCGGGTCGATGCGCAGCAGGAATGCCTTCCGCTCAGCCATCGGCCCGACCTCGCAGCCAGACCGGAGCGGCATCAGGTTCGATCAGACTCGGCATCATTGCCGGCCCGACGAGTCAGTGGTAGAGCGATCCCGCGTTGACGACGGGCTGAGTGTTCTGCTCGCTGCAGAGAACGACGAGCAGGTTGCTGACC
>QHYA01000300.1 GCA_003223995.1 Acidobacteriota bacterium
ATCTTCATCGAGGGTCGGGGGGACCCGATCGTTTTGCCGAGAGAGTCCCCGGTTCTGCACCTGCTCCAGAGGATCCGCGACGAGGCGCACCGCTTCGCCATCACCTATCACAGGAAGCTCCGCGACCGCCGAACGCTGACGAGCGAGCTGCTCGAGATCCCCGGGATCGGCCCCATCACGGCCCGCAAGCTGCTGAGCACCTTCGGCTCGGTGGAAGGGTTGAGCGCTGCCGGGCCGGAGGAGGTCCGGGCCCGGTTCGGCCCCCGGGTGGCGAAGGCCGTGGCGAAGCACCTGTCGGGACAGGAAGCGGCACAACGCCAGCCGGCAAAATGAAGGGGCCCGCTGTCGGATCGCCCTTGGGCCTCGTTTGCCGAGTCCGGGAAGAGGACCGAGATTCAATTCGGTGAATCGTTCCCGATCCCTCCTCCGCCGGTTCGCCGGCCGGCTGGGGCGCGCCCTGGCCTTGCTTGCGGCTCTTGCATTCCTCTGCGGCGCCCTGTCTGCTCTCTGGCTCCGTCAGCTCATGAACCCCGAGCGCCGTGTCGAGGCGATCGATCCGGCGTCGATGCTGATCTCCTACGAGGAGGTCTCCTTCCCGAGTGTTGACGGCACGCCGCTGGCGGGATGGTTCGTCCCGGGCAAGAGGGCGGGCCGCACGCTGATCCTCTGCCACGACCTCGGGGAAGACCGCTCCTACCTGCTGAACACGGCCATTCCACTGCGCAAGGCCAGCTACAACCTCTTCCTCTTCGACTTCCGCGGGCATGGAAAAAGCGGCGGGTCGTGCTCCCTCGGCCTGCAGGAGAAGAGGGACATCCTGGGGGCGATCGACTACCTTTCCAGCCGGCCCGATGTGGACAAGAATCGATTCGGCTTCGTTGGGATCGGCATGGGCGCGCACGCAGGGATCCTGGCCGCGCGCGACCGGAAGGAGTTGAAGGCTCTCGTCCTCGACAGCCCCTATCCGAACGTCAAGACGCTCCTGGCCCGCTCGCTCTCCTCGGGCGGAAGCGTCGAGCGCTACTTAGCGCCGCTTCCCCTGCTGATGTTCGATCTTCGCTTCCGGGCCTCGGCCGAGGGCGAATCTGCAGAAAAGCTCCTGCCGCAGCTCGCGGACCGAAATATTCTCTTCATCGTCGCACGTGAAGACGAGCACGCCCCCGAAGTGCATCGCATGTACGAGGCGGCGCACGAGGGGCGTGTAGGGGACAAGAATCTGCTGGAGCTCGCAGGGTCCCGCGCGGGGGGGTTGTACGCCCAGGACAAGACGGTCTATGACGAGACGCTGCTGCGTTTTTTCGAACGATACCTTCCCGAAGCCCCGCCTCGCCGAGACATCCTCCATGCTCCGGCCGCGCGCGGCAGGACCCTCCGCTGAGGGGAGGTTGTCCTAGGGTTCGACCGACCAGGGACGTTCCCAGGGCGCCAGAGGTCGCTGGCGCTGGAGGAGGGGAAGGCAAATCCGCTGCAGATCAAGGACGAACCGGACCTTCTCCCGAAGCAGCAGCCCTTCCCTTCTGCGGTGTAGGTCGGCTTTCGCTTCGCGCAGCGACGCGATCAGCTCCGCGCTCGGTCTCGGTCTGGTCTCGATGGCCTCATCCGCGAGGGCGTTGTACGCTGGTAGGAACTGTACTGGTACTCCTTCGATGAGAACGTGCTCCGCCTGCAATAGGAAACCTCGTTCCGAGGCCCAGCGGTAGATCGGTTCGAGAGTGATTATCGGCGACTGCTGCTCCCCCGGCAGGAAGATGAGCACATCCAGGTCGAAGGTCGGGAGCGGCTCGGTCCAGAAAGCGACGGCCATCGCCCCGGCCACGGCATAGTCTTCGACGACCCCGGTTGCCTTCATCTCGTTCAGTGTACGAAGAGCCGCAGTGAAGGACGCCATCGATCTTATTGTACGCGATGGTCGGCAACACGCCGCTCCTTGCCATCCTCGCGGAGCAGGGCTTAGCATGCCCTCCGGACGGGACTGCACCGAGTGGGCGCAAACGGACACTGGAAATCGCTAGGGATGTCGCTTGCTTTCCTTCTGGGCGCCCTCGGTCCCTCCTGCTCCCGCAATGCGTCCAACGTCATCCTGATCACGCTCGACACGACCCGCGCGGACCGCTTCGGTTGCTACGGAAACCCGGCGCCGACGACGCCGAACTTCGACCAACTCGCCCGCGAGGGCGCGCGGTTCGACCTGGCCGTCTCCGCGGCCGCCGTGACTCCGGTCTCTCATGCCTCGATCCTCACTGGGCTCTACCCTTACCAGCACGGCCTGCGGGTGCTCTACGCGGGGTCAAGTTTCCGCCTGCCCGACACCGTTCCGACTCTCGCCACCGTGCTGCACGAGGCGGGCTGGCACACGGCCGCCTTCCTCAGCTCCTTCACCGTTTCCGACTACTTCGGTTTCAAGAGGGGATTCGAGGTCTTCGACGCGGGGCTGCGCGGTCCGACCGACCAGGTCATGACACCCGCAGGTGACGGGACATGGAAGTGGGACGTGACCACCAATCAGAGGCGCTCGGACGAAACGACCGGCCGCGCCCTCGACTGGGTGGGGCGGGGGAGGCGGCCTTTCTTCCTCTGGATCCATTACTGGGACCCGCACGACGACGTGCTCGTCCCCCCGGCGGAGTTCATCTCCCGCTTCGACAACGGCGATGGGACGGAGGACCAGAGGAAGATCAAGCTCTACGATGCCGAGATCGCGTTCGTGGATAGCCAGTTCGGCCGGCTCATCGATTCGCTGAAGCGCTCCGGCGACTACGACAAGACCGTCTTCGCCGTGGTGGCGGATCACGGCGAAGGGCTGGGGGACCATGGCTGGTGGCACCACCGCATCCTTTATCAGGAGCAGATCCGCCTTCCGCTGATCCTTCGCGCGCCGGGCTGGCCGAAGGGGAAGGCGGTCGGGGAGCTGGTCCGAAGCATCGATATCTTCCCGACGATCCTCGACGCGGTCGGGGTAGCCTCTCCACCGCGCGTCGAGGGGCGGTCGTTGCGGGATCTGATTGAAGGGAAGCCTGAGCCCCCCCGGACGGCCTATGCCGACGCTCTGAACCTCTTCGACCTCAACGCCAAGATGCTCGAGAAGAGGCCGAACGACGACCTGCTGTTCTGCACGCATCCGCCGAGGCGTCGGGCCTGCTGTCCTACCTCCGGAAGAGCGGAGGATTGGTGGAACGGCCTTTCGGTCAGGGACAGGACGAAGAGGCGCTCGAGCGGCTGAGGTCGCTGGGGTATGTCGGAGGAGGACCAGCCAGACCTGCCGGAGCCGGGCCGGCGAGACATTGACCTTGTCGATCGAGGCCTTCCTGACGGAGAAGAGAGCCCTCGTCGAGCAGGCCCTCGGGAGACTTCTTCCTCCGGAAGAGAAGCCCCCATCCTCGGTCCACAGGGCGATGCGCTACACCTTGATGCTGCCAGGGAAGCGGCTGCGCGCCCTGGTGCTGCTGGCCTCGGGCGGAATGCTCCGGGCCCCGGAGGAGCGGTTGGTTCCGGCCGCCTGCCAGGTGGAGATGGTCCATGCGGCGTCCCTGATCCTCGACGACCTGCCGTGCATGGATGGGGCGACGCTGCGCCGGGGCGTGCCAGCCAACCACCTCGTGTTCGGCGAGGCGACTGCCATCCTGGCGGCCTTCGCTC
>QHYA01000301.1 GCA_003223995.1 Acidobacteriota bacterium
CGCCACCGAGCTCATTCACCTGATTGCTCTCAGCATGAAAGCGGAGCTTACCGTTGAAACGGTTGCCGACACCGTCTTTGCCCACCCCACATTAGCCGAAGGGTTGGGAGAAGCCATGCTCCGGTCTCTCCAAAGCACGAAAACGCATGAACGCCGTTAGACACCCCCTCCCGATAGAATACAAACGGACCCTTCCTGCCGGCCCTTTATTTCATCGGGTGAATGAAGTCCTCCAAGCCGAAAGCCTGAATACCATCTGCGTCAGCGGCAAATGTCCCAACCGCGGGGAATGCTTCTCCAGAGGAAGTCTCGCCTTCATGATCCTGGGGGATGTCTGCACGCGCCGCTGCGGATTCTGCGCCGTGACCTCGGGGCGGCCGACCGGCGTGGATGCCGGGGAACCGCGGCGCGTCGCCGATGCGGTGGCCCGCCTCGGCCTCAAGCATGCGGTCATCACATCCGTCGACCGCGACGACTTGCCGGACGGTGGAGCCGGCCATTTCGCCTCGGTCATCCGCGCCGTGCACGAGATGGTCGATGACTGCGCCGTCGAGGTGCTGACCCCCGATTTCAAGGGGCATCCCGACGCTCCCGACGTTGTCCTGGACGCCCGTCCCGACGTCTTCTCCCACAACGTGGAGACGGTGCCCCGTCTCTACCGCGCCGCGCGTCCGGGATCTCACTACGAAGGGTCCCTCGCCCTGCTTGCCGCGGCGGCAAGGCGCAAGGCCGTCCACGTGGAGCGGTTCCGCGTGAAAACGGGCATCATGGTGGGTCTCGGAGAGACGCGGGAAGAGGTCGCGGAAACAGTGCTCGACATCCGCCGGGCCGGCGTGGAGGTGCTAACAGTCGGCCAGTACCTCCAACCGACGCCGGGCCATCTGCCCGTGGACCGCTTCTACACCCCCGAGGAGTTCAGCGGGATTCGCGAGGAGGCGCTGTCCCTCGGGTTCGCCCACGTCGAGTCCGGCCCTCTGGTGCGGTCTTCGTACCACGCCCACGAACACGTTTCCGGCCATATCTCCGCCCGCGCAGCCGGGCCGCCTATCGAGCAGGAGCAGATGAGCTGACGGTGGCCGCAAGCCTGCTCGTTCCAAGTCTCACTCCTGGACTTCGATGCGGGTCATGCGGCGGCCTCTTTTCCGCCGGCTCTGGATGACCTTCTCGAGGGAATCCAGCTCGATGTCCACGCTCGAGCCTTTGGCGTCGCCATGGCTTTCTCCGAAAGTTATTGTCAGCTCGTCGTTGCGCAGCTTCGCCGAGGTCGGAACCGCTCCCTGGTAGCTGCGAGGGAGCGGCACGTAGCGCTTGAAGGTGCCGACGCGGACGATCAGTTCGTCTCCGCTGACGTTCAGGTCCACGTTCTCCTTCCCCACGAACGGGAGCGTCATCACGAGCCGGTAGGCGCCGTTCTTCTTTTCGAACCGGTACGGACGCGTGCTGAAGAAGACCTTCGCGGGATCGGCGTCCCCGTAGATCTGCCGGCCCAGCTCTCGAAGACCTTTCATCCCCAGCACCTCACCCTGCTGCAAGGGGACCCGAAACGCCGGAAGGGGGGCGAAGATCTCCTCGGCGGTTTCCACGTACCGCTCCTGGGTAACCTTCCAGGCATCGAAGTAGGCGTCTCGGACCTCCGACGGGAGGATCCGGTTGATGACCACGCCGTCGAGAGACATGCCGTATAGGCAGAAGTACATGAAGGCTCGTTGGGTCTCCTTGATGACCATCTTCTCGGGGTTGGTGACCAGACGCACGGTCGTGACCTTCGAATCCTTCAGGAGCGTGTCGACCCCCTCCAGACGCGCCCACAGGTCGCGGATCGACTGAAAGTAGGCGTCGTCGGGGAGGGGGACGGGCGAGATATTGGCGACGAGGGGCCGGGCGATGCGCGCGATGCTTCGCTCGAGGTGGAAGACCCTCCGCATGTACCACTCCATCGAGGTCGGGAGGGAGATGAACCTCAACGACTCGCCCGTCGGCGCGCAGTCGAGGAGGATGACGTCGTACGTCTTCTCCTTCACGTACTGGTTCAGGTAGAGGAGGATCGAGACCTCCTCCATCCCCGGCAGGATCGCCAGTTCCTCCGCAAGCACTTCTTCCAGCCCCGAGACGTTCAAGAGCTGACTCACGTAGGCCTTGACCTGTCCCCAGTTCCTCTCGACCTCTTCCAGAACATCCACCTCTTGGATCTCGAGGTTCTTCGCGACCTCGACGGGGAGACCTCGCGAGCGGTCCATCAGGGGGCGGTCCAGGTCGAAGGAATCGGCGAGCGAATGGGCCGTGTCGAGCGACATCACGATCGTGCGGTAGCCGAGCTCGGCCACGCGCGTGCCAGTGGCGGCGGCCACGCTCGTCTTGCCCACTCCGCCCTTGCCTGCGAAGAGGATGATCCGCATAAGTTGGAGCGACGCTACTTCATGCCGGTGACGATGCGGGTGTAGTACTCGCGCGCCGCCGCGAGGTCGGCAGAGGCAAGCCTGCGTCTCCCATGGTCGTCATCCGCCATCGCCTCGACATACTCTGTCTGGGCGGCATCTAGCCAGACGCTGGCCGGTTCCAGATCGGCGGACAGGCGGGAGCGTCCGGCCTGCCCGTCCGGCGGAGATGGGCGAAGCCTGCGCGCTTCGCGGCTCATCGCGCCCAGCGCTCGCGCGGCAGTGAGGTGGGTCTCCTCCCAGAGAATCTCGCCGCTCGCCCGCTCGACGATCGTCGCGCGGACACGGCCAGCGTCCTCGGTGCTCACCCTGAATTCGTAGCGCGCGTCGATATCTCCCGGGCCACCGTGCTGCCGGGGCTGGAACCTCGCTCCGCGAGCCTCCTTCCATTCCTCTGCCATTCTCACCATCTGGACGAACTTCACCGGGTCCCTTCCAGACCTTCGACCTGCGGGGTTGCCAGCCACATTGCCAGATTAGCACTGCTTTGTTGCCGAACGGAAACAGACTGCTTGCAGATCGCGAGTAGAGTGCCAGTTGACAGCCAAGAGGGAGTCTCGTAAGATAGTTGACGTTTTTGGTCAACTTTTTCCGGAGCCGGCGTGAGGAGCACAAGGGAAGCCGACTACGCCGTGATGACGATGACATTCCTCGCGTGCGCCGAGCCGGGGGATGTCGTCATCCGGCGGGAGATCGCCGAGAGGCTGGGCCTTCCCGACAAGTTCCTTGCCAAGATCCTGAGAAAGCTCACCCGCGCGGGGCTGGTCCGGTCCTTTCACGGCGTCCACGGTGGCTACCGGATCGGCAAGGATACCGGGGAGATCAGTCTGGCCGACATCGTTCGGGCCATCGACGGTCCCGTCGTGCTGACGCGCAGCCTGGAAGGACGTCGAGGGGTGTGCGATCTCTTCTGTCTGTGCGAGGCGACCGAGGCGGTCCGCCGAGTGCAGGAGAAGGTCATGACCGTGCTGGAGGAGATGTCCTTGTCCGAGATGATCGGGCAGCGGCGGGGCAGCAAGGTATCATCCGCCTGCGTGGCCGAACCGCTTCCAGAAACTTCTCAGGAGGCGCGGTAGCGGACCGGGAAGCGCGAGGCGACGGAAAGGAGTTCAAGGAGGACCTGATGATCACGGTAACGGAAAAGGCGAAGAAGAAGGTCGATGACATCCTGGCGGAGGAACAGAAGCAGGGACACGGTCTGAGGGTCGCTGTCCATGGCGGAGGATGCTCGGGTTTCACCTACGATCTCAACTTCACGGAGGGAGCGGGTCCAGGGGATGAGATCATCGATTGCGGCACCTTCAAGGTGTTCGTCGATCCGATCAGCTCTCAGTATCTCGAGGGCTCGAGCCTGGATTTCCTCGACGGCCTGCATGGTACCGGCTTCAAGATCACGAATCCGAACGCCAAGGGAACCTGCGGCTGCGGCTCTTCCTTCAGCGTCTGAACTCGCTTTCCACTCATGGTGCAGCCGGCGCCGTGCAGGTGATCTCGCTGAGCCTGGCCCACCTGGGCTTTGGCCTGCTGATGATCCTCTCCCTGATCGGGCTGCGCGAGGTCGGCCGAGGGTTCTTCACCCTGTGCGGCTGGTCGGGCGTCGTCTTGTCGGGGGCAGGGCTGGCGCTCTCCGCTCTTCCTGACCGAACCTCCCTCGCCGCGTCTGACGCGCGCAGCTTGCTGCCCTGGGGACTGGCGGCGACCGCCTTCGCCTTCTTCGCTGCCAGCTGGCTGGCGCTCCGGGCTGGGCGGCGCGACGCAGCGGCCCCATTCCATCGCGCATTGGGGATAGCGGCAGGGCTGGCTGTC
>QHYA01000043.1 GCA_003223995.1 Acidobacteriota bacterium
CGGATTTCCTGAGCCGATCCCTCCGCCTCTTGTTTGTCTATTGGCCTATCCCAATCGGGTCTTGCCCATCCCAAGCCGTCGAAAGGCCTCCGACCGCTTCACCCCCTCGAACGCCCACCTCTCGTGTCGGGCGTCGCGGTTCACACTGCCCACCCATCTCCGGGCTTCGCGTGGTCCTCCTAGCTGAAAAGAAGGGGGAAGGACCGTTTCTCGGATCATGGTCACCGTCTCCTAACGGCAATGCGGAGACGTCTCGACCAGCTGCCACGAGCACTTCGAGGGGGCCTGCGATGCGCCGGCCGCGACGACGTCACTCATCCGAGGGGATCTGCGGGACTGGATTCGCAGGCTCAGATGTTGATGCTGCGCACCTTCCCCCTTACGGCCTCTTCTCGCGCTCCACTCGGAGGTCGGCCACCGTGGGGGTCGGCCACGCCTTCGCGATCTCGGCTTCCACTGCGGACTGAGCGATTTCCCGGTTTCCTCCGGCGCCGGTCCGGACGCTCGACAGGAAGCGCCTCTCACCATAGACGTTGAAACGGACGAGACCGCCCGCGGCGGCGGTCCGCGTCGTGGGGTCGCGGCGAGTCATGACGATCGCCTTCCGCGCCAGATCCTGGCATTCGATGGCCATCGCATCCCGCAAGAGCACGCCGAACGTCAGCGCGTACTCTCCCGGCGGGAACGGCGTTGAACCGACCACGAAGTCGAAGGGAACCCTTATGACGACCCTCTCGGCGGCGACCGCGCTCAGGCTGCCGGCGACGAGCGCAATCAGGACGATGGGGATGGCAATACTCCAGAAGGACTGATCGTGGTTTCTCACGTCTCTCCCTTTCGGGCCCCGATCCCGGCTGCCGGTAAGCCGGCCGCCCCCGGAACCCCCCTTGTGTTACTACTAAGGAAACCCGCGCCTGCCGTTACAGGCGTCTCCCGATTTTCCTCGGTCCTGTCTCATAATCCTTACGGCTGCACGACGCGCGGGGGCCGTAGGGAGGTTGGTGCAGGGGTGATTATACCGCGTCGGCGGTGCCGGGCAGGCAGCCGGCCTCCCGAGGACTGGTGCCCCGGCAGGTAGCCAGCCGGCGCTCCCGACGAGTGGTGCCCCGGGCAGGAGCTAGCCGACGCAGCTCTCGGGCGGGGGCCGGGGCCAGCCCCGTGAGGAGAAGGGTGACCGAGGAGGGTCCTGCCGCAAGGCGCAACTGGTTTTCCACGACGCAGTGGAGCGTCGTGCTCGCGGCTGGATCGGAGGGTGAGGTCGAGAGCCGCGACGCCCTCGCCACGCTCTGTCGCACCTACTGGCCCCCCATCTACTCCTACATCCGGTGCCGCGGACACGACGCCGAGACAGCACGCGACCTGACGCAGGGCTTCTTCGCCGCGCTGCTGGAGAGGAGAGGGCTCGAATCTGCGCGGCAGGAGAGGGGCCGTTTCCGTTCCTTCCTGCTGGCCTGCGTGAGGAACTTCCTCGCTGATGAACGGGATCGGGCCACCGCGTTGAAGCTCGGACGGGGGCAGCCTTCGATCTCCCTCGATCTCGACGAGGCGGAGACTTCCTACGCGCCCTACCAGCCCGCTTCCCGCGAGACCCCGGAGAGCCTCTTCGAGCGACGGTGGGCACTGACCCTGCTGGACGAGGCGATGCGCGAGCTGGAGACCGAGATGGCTCGGGCGGGAAACGCGGCCAGGTTCCGGGTCTTCGGCCCGTACCTCGTCAGCGACACCGATCCGCCGCACGCGGATCTCGCCCGGGAGCTGGGCATCACCGAGGCCGCCGCGCGCGTGGCTCTGCACCGCATGCGACAGCGCTTCGGCGCGGTGCTGAGGGAGCAGGTCGCCCGGACACTGGACGATCCCGCGCGAACCGATGACGAGCTGCGCTACCTCATCGGACTGATGGGGTCCTGACACGACGGCCGCAACGGGAGGGAGCGGGTGGCTGAGGTCGTGACGTGCGCCGCATGCGGCGCCGAGAGACCCGCGAAGGTCGGGCGCTGCCCGAGCTGTCTGCTGCGGCTCGGGCTCGTGGATTCGGACTCCGCCGGTCTCGATCGCATCGGCCGCTACAAGGTGCTCGGGCGGCTGGGGGTCGGGGGAATGGGCGAGGTGTATCGCGCGCACGACGACCGACTCGACCGAGAGGTGGCGCTCAAGATCCTGCCCGAGACCCTCGCGGCCGATCCTGAGCGGATCGCGCGCTTCCAGCGCGAGGCCCGCGTGGCCGCATCGCTGAACCATCCGAACATCGCGGCGATCTACGGCTTCGAGGAGACGGACGGTCTCCACGTCCTGGTCATGGAGCTGGTCGAGGGTGTCACGCTCGCAGAGCGGCTGCGGGAGGGCCGGTTGCGCGTTGAGGAGGCGCTCTCTCTCGCGCGGCAGATCGCGGAGGGGCTGGAGGCGGCGCACGGGAGAGGCGTCGTCCACCGGGACCTCAAACCCTCCAACGTCAAGACGACGCCAGGGGGACAGGCGAAGATCCTCGACTTCGGGCTGGCCAAGGCGCTCGGCGACGAGGCCCCTGACCAGCCTCCGCCCGCGATGGCCCTCACGATGCAGTACACGTTGCCCGGCGTCGTCCTCGGGACGCTGCCGTACATGAGCCCGGAGCAAGCCCGCGGCCGCCCAGTGGACCGCCGCTCCGATATCTGGTCCTTCGGTTGCGTCCTCTACGAATGTCTCGCCGGCCGGCGGGCCTTCGACGGGGAGACCCCCTCGGACGTGGTCGCGAAGCTGCTCGAGCGCGAGCCGGACTGGCAGGCGCTCCCCGCGCCAACGCCGCGACGCGTACGAGAGCTGCTCGAACGGTGTCTTGTCCGCGATCCGAAACGGCGCCTGCGGGACATCGGCGATGCGCGCTTAGAGCTCGAATGGGCCCTGGAGCACCGGGAGTGGTCCTCCTCGGCGGCCGCGCGGGCCGCGCTGCTGCGGGCGCCCCGGGCGAAAGCATCGCTTCCGTGGCTTCTCGCCGCCGCGATGACGGCCATGGCCACCTGGGCGCTGGTCGGTTCGGCGCGGCGCGGCCCCTCGGAAGACTCCATTCGGATACGCCGGACAGGCGTCCCTCTTCTCGTGAGCGTGGCCGATCCGGAGGTTCCCTACATCAACGTGACCGACATCCTGTCGCTGGCGATCTCGCCGGACGGGACGACCATCGTCTATCGCGGGAAACGTCCGAAGGACGGCCCGGAGGGAATCAACCTCTTCGTACGCCGCGCCGACACGATCCAGCCTCGGCGCGTGGAGGTGCCTCCGGGAAGACGCGGCAGCGATACGCAGGAGGCGACCATCTCACCCGATGGGAAGTGGCTCTGCTTCGTGAACCAGGGACTCTACAAAGAGCCGCTGGCGGGAGGGCCTCCGGTGCTGATCGCGCCCTCCCTTGGGGTGGTGAAGGGCGTGGCGTGGGGTCCGGGCGGCCTCGTCCTGTCGCCCACGGCGAGCTCCGGACTCGTCCTTGTATCCGAGGAGGGCGGCCCGCTCGAGACCCTGACGATCCCAGATCGGTCGCGCGGGGAGGTCTCGCACCGGTGGCCCGACGCCCTCCCTGATGGACGCCACGTCCTATTCACGATCAAGACGAAGACCCTGGCGACGTTCGACGACGCGCAGATCGCCCTGCTCGACCTGAAGACGAAGAAGTGGTCGGTCATCCTTCGAGGCGGGTCCTTCGCGCGCTGGCTTCCCACGGGGCACATCGTCTTCGCCCGCGACGGGAGAATCCTGGGCGCGCCGTTTGCTCTCGACGCAGGGCGCATCACCGGTCCGGCCGTGACGTTGGCGGAAGGGGTGATGACCGAGCCTGGCAGCGGAGCGGCCCAGTTCGCCATCGCCCGCGAGGCGGGAGCGCTCCTCTACGTGCCCGGAGGACCGGACGTACCGCGCAAGGAAATCGTGTGGGTGGATCGCAAGGGAGCCGTCACGCCAACGGGTGCGCCCGCACAGTTTTACGATCTGATCACGCCCTCGCCCGACGGAACCCGCGTGGCCGCAACGGTGTCCGGCGCCACGGACGCGATTTTCGTGTACGACTTCTCGCGGCGCGAGCTGAAGCGGCTCACCTTCGAGGGAAACTGCGAAGGAGCGCACTGGACGCTCGACGGAAAGAGCATCGCGTTCGTGTCTGACCGAGACGGAGAGCTTGGCGCGTACATCATCGACGCCGACGGATCGGGCAAGCCACGGCCTCTCCCCGGTCTGTTCGGGGCGAGGGCCCCGTTGCCGAGGGTGGTCCCCGTCCGCCTGAAGGACGGCACCGGTTTCCTCTACGGCAAGGAAGGTGAGGTCTGGCTGGCGCGCTTGGACGGCCACGGCGAGCCCGAGCGCATCAACGAGCCGCAGTTCCCCGCGTGGAACGCGTCCGTATCTCACGATGGGCGGTGGCTCGTCTACGACTCGGAGGTGTCCGGTCGGTCCGAGGTCTACATACGGCCCTTTCCCTGGGGCAACGGCCGGTGGCAGATCTCGGATGGGGGAGGGATCGAAGCGCACTGGTCGCCCCGTGACGACGAGATCATCTACTGCTGGGTCACGGACGACGGCAAGCAGAGACTGATGTCGGTGCGAGTCTCCGCGGCGCGAGGCGACTTCTCCACAGGTCGGCCGTTGGAGCTGTTCGTCACTCCACCCGACGTGGCAATCGCCGGCTTCGCGCCCGACGGGACCCGCTTCATGGGTATCCGCAGTCTCGCTCCTCCGTTCCCGGGGAACCGCGTGCAGCTTTTCCTCAACTGGTTCGACAAGGTCGCCGCTCTCGCTCAAGGAGGGAGCAAGGGGTGAGCGCCCGCCCTCTTCCCGCTGATCCATCTTGTCATTGGAGTCGCGATGGTCACCGGGCAGTTCGAGGCGTCTCCTCCGGGCGTCGGCGGCAGGCACGGCCTCTGCTATATTCCGCCATGTAGCGCGAACATACGACTGGAGGGTGACCCATGAAAGCGAGCATGCTGACAACGATCCTGGCCGTCGCACTGGCCGAGGTTCCTCTCGCCCCGGTTAACGGGGCCGTAGTGAACGACCCGCAGTGCGTGGGGCAGGCCGCCCACGAACTGCACGTGTGCAAACAGACCTGTCGGGAACAGTTCCAGACGAGCAAGGATCTCTGCCGGAACATAGATCACGACTGCGGCGAGACTTGCCGTGCGGGGCTCGACGCCTGTCTCGACGGACCCGATGGCCCCCTGACGCAGTTCGAGGCCTGCCGTCTGGTCTGCTCGGACACGCTCGCCACCGCCGTCCAGGACTGCCGCGACCGGAACGCCGCGGGGACCCCCGAGCGCGACCAGTGCATTGACGGCGCGCAAGTCGCGGCCTTCGTGTGCCGCGACAACTGCCGGGAGGCGGCCCGGAGCGGGATCGTCCACTGCCGGGTGGCGTTACGCGCCTGCATCGTCGCGTGCCCGCCGCCGGCCGATTAGCCCAGCGGGCGTGAACGTCGTGGGCGGCCCCTCGTCCTGATCGAGAAGGCTGCCGCCCTCAAGCAGCCTGGTTTCAGGGACCTATGGGCAGGCCGAGGGGCCGGGTACGCGGGCCGGCGTGGTTCCGTCGGACATCTGCGCGTGGCCGAAGTCGGGAGAGCCCGCCGTCCTGCAGAGATAAAAGCTGGCATCACCGGCCGGCTGCTCGGGATCGGCGACCCGGACGATCGGCTGCGTGGTCGAGGTGGAGCCTCCGGCGCAGCGGACCGGCCCCAGGTCCACGTTTCCATCGGAAAGCCTCAAGGCTCCCACCCGCCCGAACACGAATTCGAGGCTGCCTCCCGGAGGGGCCGTTGGGCAGCCCGCCGCCGGCTCGCGGGACACGCGCATCTGATCCACGCCTCCTGTGGCGTCCAGACAGACCGCCACGCCATTGGGGTAATAGCCCAGACGCACCAGAGCGGCCGTCGAGACGCCAACCGACTCGTCGTTGAAGCAGCGAAGTTTCTGCTTCGAGCGGATTTCGGGGAAGACCAGACCCAGATGATTCCCGACCGCCCATCCCGGCCGGTCGATCACTTCCTGGACGAGGGTCCGCAGCTCGGGGGTCGCCACCGATACGCCCGAGCTTGCTGCCTCGGGCGTCCATGGAACCGTCGCGCTCGTCAGCGGATAGGAATCGGTGAACGAGGCCGATCCGCCCGGCACGAACGGCGCGACGTCGTCCTGCGCGATGGCCCGCAACGAAGAGGTGTACGAGCCGGCGTTCTGACCTGAGGAGACAAGCTCGACGGTCGTCTCGGTGATCGTCGAAGGGTGGGGGACATTCAGCTTGAACTGCAGGGACATCTGTCTCCAGAGCTTGTTGTCCATCCCCATGCAGATCTGGCCCGGGTAGACGAGGTCGCTGAGCTGGACCCCGTCCTGCGTGTTGTAGTCGGCATCGCGGTCGTCGGCCTCGATCCGATTCTTGAACTCGATCTCCACGAGCCTCCTCTCGGACTGGAAGGGAGCCGTGTCCCGGACGTAGCTGACGTACTCGAAACGTCCCCCATCCCGCTGCAGCTCGAGATGAGCCATGCCGCAGTAGTCCATCCCGCCGTCGGCCGGAGTCAGGGCCTGGAAAAGCAGCACCGTGTCCGACCAGGGCCCCTCGGGATGATCGGCGACGCGCGCGACCGCGTTCGTCGAAAGGGGCTGGATGTAGATGGCCAGATAGCGTCCGAGGAAAGAGCTCCAGTGCACCGACAACTGGTCGGCGCCGTCGAAGATGACGGCGGCATCGGCGACGTTGTCGCTCCACACACCATTGCCCGCGTAGAAGCGCCATGCCGACCTGTCGATCCCGGATTGACGATCGGCCGGCTCGACGGGCCGGGCGGCATCACCTGTCCGACGGCGATCCCGGTCCCCATGCTCGTGAAATTCCACGCCCCGGGCCCGAGAAGCATCTTCGAGTAGGTGTAGAGAATCCGCCCGCCTTCCGGATCGAACTGAAGCGCGCCCGGCCACAGGCCGTACTCGTAGTTGCAGGGCTGCTCCTGGCAATTGTCGCCGTGGTGTCGCGCGTTGTAGTCGATCTCGTCCTGGGTGAGCGGGAGAAAAGCGGCCGGAACGCCGATGGCGTCGGCGTGGTCGGTGAAACCCGAAAGCCGATCGGGCGCGTAGAGATCGTGGGTCCAGGAGAGCGTGTTGTGCCGCCACGTTCCGCCGTCGGCCCCGGGCGATGTCAGGGCGGTGTCTCCGTACACCCAGACCGACACGCCTCCGACGCGGGTGCTGTAGGCTCCGTCACGACCGCTGATGATCGGGTTGGTCTGGACCCGGCCCAGGTCCTTCGTGCCGTAGACCTCGGGCGGCGGGGGTGTTCCGGCTGGGGCCGCATCAGCGGCAAGGCACCCGAGCAGAAACGTGAAGAAGAGAATGAGAGGTCTCCTCAAGGAGTGCATCGGCGCCGCCCCCGTTCAGGGAATAGCCGCAACACTAGCACATCGGACCTTCCATGGCCCGAACGGATAACGGTTTCTATATTGTCCTGGATGGGATGGGGGGACCGGGAGGCGCAATGTCGACTCTTGCCAAGCTTGGATGGCCGATCCAGATCGCGATCTTCCTGCTGTTGTTCTTTTTCCTGCCCCACGGTCCTTATCGCGTCTTCATGATGTTCGGTTACATCCTGGTCAGCGCGATCCTTGTGCGCTACCTGAGGCGCGCCTACGCTTGAAGTTTGGACCGTCAGCGTTTCCTTTCTGACTCAAGCGCCTCCCAGGGACGGCGGACATCTTCAGGAACGAGGGCGTCGAACCTACCTCGAGGATCCGGTCGCGGCAGCCGCCGTTACTTGAATTTTTCCATCCCGACTCGCTGCACCTCGGCGGCGCTGATTCCCACCTGCTTGCGCCAGGCCATCGCCTCGGCGTAGGCGTCTGCGAACATGCTCGGCACCTCGGCCAGGGCGAAGGATTTCATCGCACCGGCCGGACGTTCCTTGAGGAAGCGGGCGTGGGCGGCGGCGGGATCGAGCCCAGGGGCGCGCACGGTCGGATGGCCGGGACGCTGCTCGAGCCCTCCCCCCATCCGCGAGGTGGCGAAGGTGAAGCTGGTGCCGTCCCGGAAACGGGTGAAGAGATCGAGCCAGACGCCGGCCTTCGGATGCTCGTAGACCGCTGCGACGGCGGACTCCTTGGACTGAATCATGAAGTGGATCGGCAGGCCGCCCATCTCCGCCACCGCGAAACTGCCCGCCGCCGAGAAGCCCAGGCGGACCAGCCCCGCGAGGATCGCCTGCGCCTCCGCTCCGGGGGGGGCCGACAGCGGCGTCAGGCTGATCCGATCCGGCTGACTGGAGAGCGCCTTCTGCCCCACTTCGGCGCGCCCCTTCTCGCCCAGCAGCAGGAGGATGATCCGCCGGGCCAGGCCCGGGGTCAACGTCAACGCGGCAAGCCCGGCGGCTAGGATGAGAATCCAGATCAGGGAACCGTTCATGACGCCACCTCGCAGGAAAAAATCGCCGTCATTCTATGGCCGTTCATCGACCGGTCGGGAGGGACCGTCGTGAAGGCCGAGCGAGGCGTCCGCCACCCGGATTATTGGAGCCGAAGGGATTGCAGACGCGACGACCGAGCTTAGGACGATCAAATAGAGCCGATGTCTCATGGGTCGCTCCGGGCTGGTTTGATTGAAGGATACTCCGTTTGCCGTTCTGTGCCGAAGGTTATGTAGAATCGGCTCATGAATCATGACAAGGAGAAACAAATGACCGGTGCTTTGGATGGCGGTTGCGGATGCGGAGAGATCCGCTATCGGCTCACGTCGGCGCCCATGTTCGTACATTGTTGTCACTGCCTGAACTGCCAGCGGCAAACCGGGAGCGCCTTCGTGATCAACTTGCTGATCGAAGCCGAGCGTGTGGAAGCTGTTCGCGGCGTTCCAATTCCAATCGCGGCGCCCACCGATGGCGGAAGCCCGCAACGGATATTCCGATGTCCCAAGTGCTTCGTGGGGGTCTGGAGCGAATACGGTGGTCGGCCTGAAGTGCGATTCGTCCGCGGCGGCACCCTCGATGATCCCTCGGCTGTCTCGCCGGACGTGCACATCTACGTGCGGTCCAAGCTGCCTTGGATCAAGCTGCCCGAGTCGGTTCCGGCATTCGAGGTCTACTACGACTCGAAGACGCTTTGGCCAGCGGCGAGTCTAGAGCGCCGCAAAGCCGCGCTCGGCTGAGACGGCGTCCACCGCCCGGCCCGCTCGACGGGGGACATCGCATGGCGGCCCTCATCGGCACTCTTGGGATCTGCCTCGCCTATTGGACTCCGCAAGCCTGCGTCGTTCCCTTGCCGCCGGCGGCGTCTGTTCGCCTTGGGTTCGGCAAGCGGCTGGCCCTTTGCGCGGGCTGCGATCGGTGCCCTACCAGAGAGAGTGGATCACCGGCGAGCCGTGGAGCGCTTTGACCTTGATCTTGCTGGTCCAAGGACCCACGGCAGGGAAATCCTCCCAGTTCTCCGAGGCCTGCTTCCAGTGGTCGTCCATCCCCGCCTGGCTCTCGTACACCTCGGTCAACACGAAGATGGTATTCCCGGTTGGCTTGGAGGAGGGGTCCATGGCATTCTCGCGCTCCGGCCCCTTGACGAGGTTGTAGAGCAGCATGGCCTTCGGACCCTCCCGATGGTGGGTCCGCGCCATCCAGGCCGCGTGACTCTTGAAGATGCGGTCGCCCTCGGCCACCTGTTCCGGTCCCGCGATGAACATGATGGTGATCTGGATCTTTCCCTTGTGCGACATGCCGTTTCCTCCTGGGCTTATGGGTCACTGAGCGGCGCGGCCGAAATGGCCGTCCTCCTGCAAGTATCTCCTGATTGCCGCCTCGTAGCGCTCACCCTTCCTTTCTGGCGATGCGTTCAGAACTGGAACTCCTCGCGGATGAATGCCTTGACGCCCTCATTTCGCGCCTCGGCGCCGGCTTGCCTGCAGCAGTCGGAGTTTAGCCGTCCGAGCCTTCGGGGACAACGGCCTTGTCCTCACGTCGGCTAGGGGCGTATAAGGAGCGCAGCCTCTCAGAAAGAACCATGCGCAACACCGTTCTGCCGATCGTCCTCGTGGCGCTCGCCTGGACCGCGGCCGCGAGCCCAACCGGGCAACCATCAAGGCCGGAGACCGGCTCACCGTCGCGGATACGGACGCCGGCGCCGGCTACGGCCGCCAGAAGCTCGGGCCAACGATGACAGGATCCGGCGACGCTGCCAGGGTGTCCGTGATCCACCAAGAGAGGGCTGCGCACCCACCCATCTCCCAATGACTGAGGAGGAAGCATGGCATCGGGGACCCAGGAACTTGAGTTATTCGTGAGGGAAGCCCTGGCCCGCGGCTGCACCAGGGAGGATGTCGAGCGTGCGATGCTCGCGGCAGCCTGGACGCAGGAACAGGCGCGGAGTGCGCTCGGCGCCTACGCTGCGATCGACTTTCCAGTGCCTGTGCCGCGCCCCCGACCATATCTGTCGGCAAGGGAGGCGTTCCTGTACCTGGTGTTATTCAGTACCCTGTACCTCAGCGCCTACAACTTCGGCAGCCTGCTCTTCGACTTCATTAACCGCGCCTTCCCGGATCCGGCGGTTCGAGAGTTCGGTGAGGACAGGATGCGCTGGTCCGTGGCGTCGCTCATCATCGCTTTCCCCGTATTTCTGCTCGTATCCCGCCACATCGGTCGGGAACTGATTCGAAACCCGGTCAAACGGCTGTCGACCATCCGGCGCTGGTTGACCTACCTGACGCTTTTCATCGCTGCCGGATTCCTCATCGGCGATCTCATCACCCTCGTGTACAACCTTCTGGGCGGAGAGCTGACCGTTCGGTTCGTGTTGAAGGTGATCACTGTGGCAGTGATCGCCGGCACGGTGTTCGGGTACTACTTATGGGACTTGCGCCGGGAAGAACGAGAATGACCTCGGCATGGGGCGTCCGGATCCT